>NZ_AP023322.1:3900000-4171466 GCF_015097275.1 Coprobacter secundus subsp. similis | reverse complement strand
TTTTGAAAAACAAATCGCTTTTTACTTGTTTTTTATGGAAAGAAAATAAAATACTGTATTTCAGCAGTTTAATTTTTTATTTCTTCACGGCTTTTATAGCTATACTTTCAATCTAAAAGTCTACTGTATACCAACAAATTACAGAGACACCTAAAATTCCCCTTCATTTACGGAAACAGACATATCCATTTCCTTTCAGCCTGAATATAGCCACTTACAAAGATTTTACAATATATGTTCCAAAAATATTACTATTTAGAACCAATCTAAATAATAAATTTTATTATTTTTTCCTCCCGAAGAGTGAGAAATGCACATAACGTTTCGGATTTTCTCGCAAATCTATCAAGAGAGAATCTGCACTTCCCACCGTATTCACCAGCCCATCATATAATGCACCGTCGTTCAATAACAATCCCAAAGTACTATTCGGATTTTTCAGCTTGGCCGACACTTCCTGTAAGTTCGTCACAGTAGAATCTACCGATGCCAAAGTTTTCTCCAACTCCAGCCGGTTAAGTTTCCCTGTAAATGTATCTACATGGTTCGTCACCTCCGTCACATTCCTTACAATAACCGGCATATCTTGTCCCAATAAGCGGTTCAGATGCTCGGTAGAAGTTTCAAGATTAGCAGTAATATGGTCGATACGCTGTAATGAAGACCGGAGAGCCGGGTCGCTTACCAATGCCTGTACACCGGTCAGTATGCTATCGAGTTTTGGCAACATAGACGTTATTTGAGGCAACATTTCACTCTGTATATTACCCAGCATATCCGGAGCATTCTCCCCGATAATTACATCTCCTGCCGTATGGTGAGTGCTCACATATTTGTTCAACTGCAAATCGATCGTAGCTGTCCCCAGAAAGTCCACCTTCAATAGAGCCTTGCTTCCGGTAGGGACCTTTAGTTTATTATCCAGACTTATCTCTACTATCACACTCCCCGGTTTATCATAATTATACTCTATCGACCGCACCAGACCTACTTTAAATCCATCGATAAGAACCGGAGTAGAAACCGTAAGACCATTGACATTTTTATATTCTACATAATAATAATTAGCCGGCTTCATCAGATTTATACCCTTCAGGAAATTGATTACCATTACTAATATTACCACACTCACTATTACAGAGAGGCCTATCACTACTTCTTTAGAAAATATCTTCTTCATATTTTGTTCTCTTTCTATTTTAATTTCATTTCAATAAACGCGGTGGCTCGGCATAGTCTTCAAATAAGTCTGAGCCTCTGCTCTCGCCTTGCTGTTTATTTTACTTTCTTTCCATTCCTAAACGTCACAATAAAAGCATCCTTAAACAGTTTTCTTACACCGGGCAACTTCTTCTGAATCTCAGCTTTCGACGTGCTTTCTCCATACGTATATTTATATAAACCTCCCTCTTTATAACATGAAACAGGATGCAAGCCCTTATAATAAGAAGAATTCGCTCCATATTTTGAAGGAGATGTCATAAATTGTATCTTATAAACCAATTGCCCCTCATCACTAGAAACAACATTTTCTATTTTCTGTTCAGGAGCTGCCGATTCCACTTGTACATCCTGTATACTCGGCTTATCAGCCTTAGCTATAACCTTGGATGTTCCCTTTCCTCCCGGTAAGATATTCCGCGTTACGACAGCACGCCCCATTTTACGATCAAAGTCTGACTTATAATTGCAAAACGCATTGAATATAGACTTTGCCATTTTCCGCTGGCCGTCTTCCGAACCCAGAAATCTCTCCTCCGCAGCATTCGAAATATACCCGACCTCAATCAGGACACTCGGCATTCCCGTATTACGCAACACCAGAAAACCGGCCTGTCTTACTCCTCTGTCGATACGCCCGGCCGAACGCTTAAACTGAGTTTGTATCAACGAAGCAAAATTTATACTCTGCTCCATATGCTTATCCTGCAAAAATTCAAACATGATATACGATTCTGTAGAACGGGGGTCAAAACCTTCATAACGAGTAGAAAAATCATCTTCAAGCAAAATCACTGAATTCTCCCTTTTGGCAACCCGGAGATTCTCCTCCGTACGCGCCAGACCTAAAGTGTAAGTCTCAGTCCCATAAGCCGATTTGCTCCCGGCAGAATTCGTGTGGATTGAAATAAACAAATCAGCCTTTACCCGATTGGCTATAGCCGCCCTCTCCTGTAACTCCACAAAGACATCCTTCTTACGAGTATATACAACTTTGACATCCGGATGATTGGCCTGTATCAAAGCCCCCAATTTCAAGGCGATACCCAGATTTATATTCTTCTCCTTGATACGAGCCCCGATAGCCCCCGGGTCTTTACCTCCATGACCGGCATCGATAACAAGCACAAACTTATTATCTTTAGCCTGAAGGCCAAACGAAAATAAAGAAACTATTATCAGAATAATAACAAATGCATATTTATTAGCTATATCTCTCATTATCTTCAAAATAGAATATAATATATCGCTTTCTATCCTATGCGGAGCATTCCACTTAAATATAGTCTAAAGCTATACAACCATTATGTTTAAAGCTACAAAGGTAACCAAATATAGCAAAAAACTTATCCCCAAAGTGTTTAAAATTGTGGAAAAATGGTGTGATACATAAAATCATAAACAATACATAACTGTATCAAAACCCATTCTACATCTTGCCCCAAACAAAATATACATGATTTTCAAGAAACCTCAAACTGTTAAAAAGTAAAAAAACAAAACTGTAAGACGTCCGAATTTGTAAACTTAGTCAAATGCTACTTCTCATATGTGGAAATAATCTAAAATTCTTGCTTATTCAGTCAAAGGTAAACTCTATTCATCAGAGTTTAACCAAAGTTTTAAAAATCAATATCCCATCTACTCCATAACAGAATGAGAACAGAAAATTTGATTTCAAAATAGGCGGTGCACCGCATGAAACTGATTCAGGAAGAAAATGAATGAATGGGGAGAAATAACAGAAATACCAAAGTTGAATCAAACACCAAATACGGGAGCTGAATTATAATCAATTAAATCAAACATACCTATATGGTGGTTGATTTAATTGATAAATAATCTTATTGAGGTTAAATATACAATCATTCTTCGTCCTTTAATACGATATAGACATCCTTTGATACATTACTTATATCCCTTTCCTCTACATGATGGACATGATTTATGATAATGATTCGATTTATCATCACATATTTCACAACTTCCCGTCATAGGGTCATCGCTATAGGAATAAAAAGGCGGTCTTTCTTTTCCTGGATTATATCCTGTTCCATGACAAAAAGAACATGTTTGTTTCTGACGGGAATAAGAAGGACTATCGGGACGTAAATAAATATTTCCACTTGAATATGTATTCATATAGCTGTTCATACTTTGCATTCCTTGTGCCAATATTCGCAAAATAATAGCTGTTTTTTCCAATTTTGACAATTCTTCATGCTGCTTAGATTTATAGTTGACCGTATTTGACTGAGATTTCTTTAATGTTTTCTCATATATCAAATTTCCCAAAAGATTGAAATGTTTAATAGAATAAACATTATCATCACTATTTATCGCAAAATAATAATTAGACTTTGCTTCTTCATCATAAGACATACTTACATAGTTGTATTGACATGGGATTATTTCATCTCCACTAATATTAGATATTCCTATTTTTCCATTCAGATTCTTTAACACATATAATAAACCATTCGTCTCTTCACGCTGTATTTCTACATACTCGTAAATACATGGAACAATTTCTATTCCATTTAATGTACAAATCCCATATTTCTCCTTATCACTGACAATAACATAATAGAAATTAGATTCTTTTATATATTCTAAGCGAGTCTGTTCATATTTACACGGAACCAGTATTTTGCCACTGAGATTACATAATCCCCACTTGCTATTATTGCTAATCTTTATATAAGGTATGCCTTCAGTCGTTGAAGAAACATATACATTTTCATATATACATGGGATAATCTCTTTGCCATCCATTTGACAAATCCCATACTTCCCTTCCTTCTTTACTTGCGCGTACAAATATTTCGAATCCTTATCAAAACTCACATATGCTTGTTCATAAATGCATGGGATAATTCCTTTACCATCCATTTGACAAATCCCATATTTTCCTTCCTTCTTTACTTGCGCGTACAAATATTTCGAATCCTTATCAAATTTTATGAATGCTTGTTCATAGATACATGGGATAATCTCTTTACCGTCCATTTGACAAATTCCATATTTCCCACCATTTTTTACTTGCGCGTACAAATATTTCGAATCCTTATCAAATTTTATGAATGCTTGTTCATAGATACATGGAATAATCTCTTTACCGTCCATTTGGCAGATTCCATATTTCTCATCTTTCTTTACCGCTACATAAAACGTTTTCGAGTCTTGCTCATATCTTAAAGATGCAGACTTGTAAATAAAAGGAAATATTTTTTTCCCATTTATATCATACAAACCCTCCTTGCCATCAAGCTTTGTTACTATATAAAAAGTACTATTTTCTCCAGCATATGTAGAACTAATATACAACCAATCGAAACAGCATGACAGAACTTCATTACCTTTGTCATCTAATAGTCCCCATCTGCCATTATTTTTTACTTTGTATCGTTTATAACCTGCTTCTTGAAATAATTCTACTTCTTGATATTTTTTTTCTATTTTTTTGGGTATGCGTTGCCCATAACTCGCAAAAAGCACAAAGATTGTTATTAATAGTAATGCTATTTTTCTTCTCATATTTTTTTAATTTAATAATGAACAGCGTGTAACTATTAGCTGAAGACTCAATGTCTATAACTATACTCAACTACCAATATAAGCTTCTGTATAAATTTAAAACTCTATACCTAATTACAACATACAGGCAATTATTGGGAGATTAATATTTTATTGACGGTTGCAAAGGTATACAAAAATCCTAAATTTCACACTCCCTATAATAATGAGCTACTTAAAAGCTATTCAAGGCAGGACACAACAGATGATACAGTCACTAAACCATTACCTCCAATTTGGATTGTTGTCATAATCCTTTTATCCTAAAAGGATAAGAAAATCTTTCCAGAATTACGAAAATATTCTTATTTTTGTAATTCTGGATTTTACTTACAAAAATCTCATCACCAAAAAGGGGAAAGCTATGAACATTAAAAGCTGCTCAACATACCTCCTTTTGTTTCTGATTTTATTCTGTATCGGCTGTCGGCACAACGGCTCCGGCTCAATAAAACCGGTAGACATCATACGCTTCGACAAAGAACTGACAGATGCTTTCGAAACCCAATCAGACACAGCCTTACAAGAAGCTTTCCTAAAAAAATATTCCGGATTCTTAGACATATATTGCCAAGGAGTCCTGAATCTGTCCCCGGCAGACTCATCCTATCCCGTATCCGGACTGAAAAGATTCCTGTCAAACCAAAACATACGGCAGATATATGCCGATACCGAAACAAAATTTGCCGATACAAAACCCATAGAAAAAGAACTAGGCACACTGTCAAAACAGATTGTACAAGCATTTCCCGACAAATCTCTGCCCCACATCTACACTCATGTCTCAGGGTTCAATCAATCTTATATCGTCACCGACAGCATCATATCTATCGCATTAGACAACTTTTTGGGAAAAGATTATCCGCCATACACAAATACATTCTACGAATACCAGCTCGCAACCAAATCTCCCGAATACATCATCCCGGGGTTGGCGCAAGTATGGCTATACAGCGAGTTTCCCCATCACCATGCCCCGGTAGAAACACTGCTCGACAATATGATATATGAAGGCAAGATACTATATGCCGCCCAGCAACTCCTTCCCGATACTCCGGTAGAACAAATATTAGGATACACTCCGCAACAAGCCGAATGGCTAACCCAGAACGAACCCGTTATTTGGGACCGGATACTCACGCAACAAGACCTCTATTCGACAAATACCATCACCAAAAGCAAATACATCAACCCTGCCCCATTTACCTCAACCCTCATACAGGAAGCTCCGGGAAGAGCCGGCAGGTGGGTAGGCTGGCGCATCGTCTCTGCCTACATGGACGAAAACAGACATATTTCCCTATCCCAATTGCTCAATGATAACGACACCGATAGCCAAACGATACTGAAACTATCGAAATACAAAGGGAAATAAACAAAATACAAGAAAGAATATAATACGAAACAACATGGAAGTAGAACAGATTTACGGATTGATTGGATATCCACTCATACATTCTTTTTCAAAAACCTTTTTCAATGAAAAATTCGAATCCGAAAAGATTAGTGCCGAATATATCAACTTCGAAATCTCCGATATATCCTTACTCAAAGAAATTATCGCTGAAGAAACGCGCCTGAGAGGGCTCAATGTCACCATTCCCTACAAAGAAGCCGTCATACCCTATCTCAATGAGATGGACGAGACAGCCAGACTCATTGGAGCCGTCAACGTAATCAAGTTTATCCAAAACAAAGGAAAACTGATACTCAAAGGATACAATTCCGACATCATCGGTTTTACCGATTCCATAAAACCCCTTTTGACCCGGCAACACAAATATGCACTCATATTAGGTACGGGCGGGGCATCCAAAGCCGTATGGCACGGACTCGAATCCTTGGACATTACCCCGACTCTGGTATCACGTACTCCCAAAGAAGGAGTCCTCACATACAAAGACCTTACACCCGAAATAATAGATAAATACAAAGTCATAGTAAATACCACTCCGGTAGGTATGTATCCTCATGTAGACGAATGTCCCGATATCCCCTACACATACCTTACCGAAGACCATTTAATCTACGATTTATTATACAACCCGGACGAAACCCTTTTCATGAAAAAAGCCAAAGAAAGAGGAGCTACCGTAAAAAACGGGCTCGAAATGCTCCTGCTACAAGCCTTTGCCGCCTGGGATATATGGCAAAAATAACACCCCCCTCTCCCGACATCGGGAGAGCTTGGCATTGCGGGCAGAACCCTTGTATCTCTGCCCAACATATCAATTATATAGCAACTGTTCTTTCCTCAGTAACCATGCTCGAACATAAAAATACTCCCTATTCTTTCCCGGAAGAAAAACCCACACTATAAATACTCATTTCCAGATAAAAAAACGAGCAAACAAGCCTTTCCTATCAAGAGCAGAACCGGTATGCGACGGTGAAATACACAACTTAAGACAAGACATCTTGATACTATGGAGAAAGGCAACATCCCACTCTCCGGCTCAAAGTACTTTATACGTGCCCTTCGGCCAATGTTCCCTGATATAATCCACCTTGCTATCCTCCGTAACGATATAGTCTATTTCCGCAAGTGAAGCCACATGATAACTGCGTGCAGTACCCAGTTTTTCGCTCCCGGCAAGTACCGCACACCTACCGCCCTGCTTTATCATGCTGCGTTTGATTATCGCCTCCTCCCGGTCAGAAGTCGTCAGTCCCTTTTGAGGATGAAGGTCACTTATTCCGACAACCACCCAGTCGGGATAGACCGATTGCAACATGCGGAAAACAGAAATACCGACCGTCACCTGAGAAGGGGCAAATACCTCTCCACCCAACATTACCAACTCAATATTGGGACGCACAGACAGTTCTCCCGCTATAGGCAAACAATTAGTATAGACGGTGAAATGTTTGTCTACCGGTAACCGCCGTGCTACTTCAAGATTAGAAGTCCCGCCATCTATCAAAATCACATCCCCCTCTTCAAACAACAATACCAGTTTTGCCGCCATCTGTTGCTTGATAAGCGTAGCCGTATTCAGTCTTTCTGTAAACTGTAAAGATATATTCGATTTAAGCACAGCACCTCCATGCACTTTGGTCAGCAGGCCCAGCCTTTCCAGTTCCACAAGATCTCTGCGCAACGTATCGTCCGACACATTCAGTTCCTCACTCAATCCGGTCACATAGACGCGATTGTCCCGGCCTATCCGTTCGATAATATATCGATGCCTTTCTTCTTTCAGCATAACCCCGCATTTAAAGGTATATATTTCCGCAAATATATGTATATTTGATAAAAATAGCCTAATAAACATGCGGTTTTTAGGCAATTAATGCGGTTTTATTCGGATTTAAGGAACACAATATACTCAAAAGAAAAAAACTTAGAGAAAACCGCATCAACAGCAAAAGAGCATTCCATGCAATAAGAAGCCAACAAAGTGTTAATTTAAACTAAAAATACAATTATGCTCACAAGGAATCAAGCCCTCAAACAATTCCGCATAGCGGTAAGCCTGTTCTTTTTCGTACAAGGCATCGTTTTTGCTACATGGGCCAATCGCATACCGGACATTAAAAAAGCCCTGCACCTGAACGATGCAGAGCTGGGAAACGTCCTGTTCGCCATTCCCGTGGGACAAGTAGCTGCTATGGTACTTTCGGCATGGCTCATCAGCCGCTACGGAAGCCGGAAAATGCTTATACTGGCCTCCGTACTTTATCCCTTTTTCCTAATCCCCTTGGGTATTGCCGACAATCCGTACCTGCTGATGGGAGGACTCTTTTTTTTCGGTATGAGTACCAACCTGTACAACACCGCCTCCAACACACAAGGAGTAAATGCAGAAAACCTGTACGGAAAGACCATTATGGCCTCCTTTCATGGACTGTGGAGTTTGGGAGGATTCTTGGGCGGACTCATCAGCATGGGATTTGTCGGCATGGACATTCCACCCCTTCCTCATTTTATCTTTATTTTTATTAGTTCCATCCTGCTGATGAATTTCATACGTTGTCAGCTGGTGAGAAATGACCGAAAAGCTCCACACCATGCAACAGCAGAGAGTAACAGGGTACAGATTCCTTTTTACAAAAAATTCGACCCTTATGTCATTGGGCTCGGAATAATGGCTTGGGCTGCTATGGTGTGCGAAGGCTGTATGTACGATTGGAGCGGAGTCTACTTCATGCAAGTCGTTTCTGCTCCGGAAAAGCTGGTACAATTAGGATACGTTGTCTGTATGTGCACCATGACCACAGGACGCTTTCTGGCCGACTGGTTCGTGACACGCTTCGGTGCAAAGAGAGTCATCTGTGCCAGCGGATTGCTCATCTTTTTCGGTATGATGCTGGCAGTTGTACTTCCCGACCTGATATTTGCCACCATCGGTTTCTTTTTTGTAGGCTTTGGCATATCCTCCACAGTACCGATATGTTACAGCATGGCAGGGCACTCCGATAAGATGGACTCCGGCCTGGCAGTAGCAACCGTATCTTCTGTCGGATATCTGGGTTTCCTCATCGGTCCCCCCGTTATAGGACATGTCTCACACGCCATTTCACTACATTACACATTTGGAGCAGTAGCCTGTGTCGGACTACTCGTAACGATAGGAGCATCCAGGTTGCCAATACATCAAAAATAAGAATACTTTATAAATAAAAAATATCCGATAATGAATACAAAAGCAATATTTTTCGATATCGACGGGACATTAGTAAGCTTCGATACCCACCATGTACCACAATCGACCATCGAAGCATTATGGCAAGTCCACGAGTCTGGCATCAAAGTCATTATAGCGACAGGAAGAGCATCTACCGACCTGCATGAAATTCAGGACATACCTTACGATGCCGTGATAGCCCTCAACGGCTCCGATTGTGTATTAAGAGACGGCACATCCATATATCGGGAACAAATCTCCAAAGAAGATTTCTATAAAGTGCAGGCTCTTGCACGGCGTTATGGATTCCCTCTGGCAGTCGAGACCGACAGAGGTATCTTTGTGAATGAAATCAACCCTACCGTCATCGAATTGGCCAGAATGGTCAACCATCCCGTTCCACCTGTAGCCGACATCGAAAAAGAATTTATCGAGAACAATTGCTGCCAGCTATGCATCTATTGCGACGAAGAGACGGAGAAAGAAGTCATGGCACAGCTTCCCGGACTCTCTGTTTCCAGATGGAATCCGTACTTTACAGACGTCAACGTAGCAGGAGTCAATAAAGCTGTCGGTATCAATAAATTTGCCGCCTATTACGGATTCGAGATGGCACAAACCATCGCCTTTGGGGACGGAGGGAACGACATCCCCATGCTCTGTGCTGTTGGTACGGGAATAGCAATGGGCGGAGCTTCAGAAACAGTGAAAGCCGCAGCCGATTATATAACGGGAACAGTAGATGAAAACGGCATACAAAACGCCTTAATCCATTTCGGCATTATCCAGAAATAAAAAATTATTCCGGAATTATTCAACCCATCATTTACAACATCCAAACCTCCTCACAAAAAGTGAAAAATAAATTCAATATCCGGTAAATTCTGTCAATCTTCCTTTCGTAAGGAAAAACAAATCTTCCGTTCTGAAATTGAAAAAGCCGGCTAACTACACATTAGCCGGCTTATGCTGTAATCCCTGCAAAAAATCAAACCTATCGGGACATGGAATATGGGAAATCACTACCCCGTGTCCCCCTCGTCTTATTGGGTTTACTACCCATATCGAAACGCAATTTCCGGCCTTTTATCAAATCCGAATGCAGGAAATAATTATGCTCATAATTCTTCCCGTTCACGATAAGACGTTGTATATAATAATTATCAGCCGCATTATCCGACGTTTCTATATCGATTTTCTTCCCGTTTTCCAGAGTTATCGTAGCTCTTTGCACCAGCGGTGCACCTACGACATATTGTCCCGAACCCGGACACACCGGATAGAATCCCAATGCCGAAAATACATACCAAGCCGAAGTCTGACCGTTATCTTCATCACCACAATACCCGTCAGGAATAGGCTTATACATACGGTTCATCGTCTCACGCACCCAATATTGAGTTTTCCAAGGCTCCCCGGCATAATCATACAAATATATCATATGCTGTATAGGTTGGTTGCCATGAGCGTAATTGCCCATATTCATAATCTGCATCTCACGTATCTCATGAATGACAAAACCATAATAGCTGTCATCAAAAACCGGAGGCAATGAAAAGACCGAGTCCAACATACCGGTAAACACTTTCGGCCCGTTCATCAAACCTATCAGGCCCTCCACATCATGGAATACCGACCACGAGTAATGCCAACTGTTCCCCTCGGTAAAAGCATCTCCCCACTTAAACGGATTGAATGGACTCTGAAAACTCCCGTCAGCATTCTTTCCCCGCATCAGTTTATGCGTAGCATCAAACAGGTTCTTGTAATTTTCGCTGCGGCTACGGTACAAATCCTGCTCTTCCTGAGGACGATTCAGTAACTTGGCCACCTGCCATATACACCAGTCATCATAAGCATATTCCAAAGTACGGGCGGCATTCTCCTTTATGCCCACATTATATGGCACATAACCGAGTTTATTGTAATACTCATACCCCAGTCGCCCCGTAGCCGGACACTCAGGATGCACACTGTTTGCCGTCTTCACCATTGCCTCATACAAGTCTGCCCACAATGCTTTCGGAGTGACCCCCTTCAATATAGCATCCGAGATAACCGAAGCCGAGTTATTGCCGACCATACAGTCCCGATGGCCCGGAGACGCCCATTCGGGCATAAACCCGCTCTCCTTATACACATTCAGCAATCCCTCCTGTATCCGGGCATTTACCGACGGATACACCAAATTCAACAACGGGAACAAGCAACGGAAAGTATCCCAAAAACCCGTATCAGTATAGAGATAACCGGGAAGTACCTGCCCGTTATACGGACTGTAATGTACCGGTCTGCCCTTAGCATCTATTTCATAAAACATCCGAGGAAACAAAACTGACCGATACAGACAAGAATAAAACGTACGCATCTGCTCTTCCGAAGCTTCTATGTCGATACGCCCCAAAATATCGTTCCACTGCTTCCGTCCGTCCGATTTCAACTGTTCCAGCGAACGGCCATTCAATTCTTTCAAGTTTCGCTCGGCCTGTTCAAAGCTGATAAACGATGATGCGACAACGGCATTCACCGTTTCTCCCCTCTTCGTCAAAAAACCCACTACCGCCCCTGCATGGTCAGCAGCCATCTCCATACCGGCAGCCGGCTTGCCGTTTTTCCAGACAGAAGAAAAATGAGGTTTCTTGTCAAACTGAATGACAAAATAATTCTTAAAATTACCCGGTACCCCACCGCTGTTCTTCGTCGTATAACCGATTACTTTATTCTCCTCCGGGACGATACGTATATACGAACCTTTGTCAAAAGCATCGATAACGATACGGGCCGAGTCCGATTCAGGAAAAGTAAACCGGAAACAAGCTGCCCGCTCCGTAGGGACAAGCTCCGTTGTTATATCATAATCAGCCAAATATACACTGTAATAATAAGGAGTCACGGTCTCGGCCTTATGAGAAAACCAACTGGCCCGCTCATCCTCATTGATTCTATTCCCGATTACCGGCATCAGGGAAAATTGCCCGTAATCATTTATCCACGGACTCGGTTGATGCGTCTGCTTAAACCCTCGTATCCGGTACTGGTCATAACGATAAGCCCATCCGTCGCCCATCTTTCCGGTCTGAGGAACCCAAAAATTCATGCCCCAAGGCATTGCAATCGCAGGATATGTATTACCGGTAGACAACTCGAATGTAGACAGCGACCCCATCAAAGGGTTCACATAATCGACAGGAGAAAGCCCCGATGCCGACAAGACAGCCACATTACTGCAAACCAGAAGCCCCCCAAAAAATCTTTTCAACTTATTTATCATATTCATATTTACATTATTACTTAGAAGCATCAAACAATCCGTATCCCTCCAACTCCGACTGCAATTTACGAACATCTATATTTCGCACACTCGTCTTATTCAAAGATGCCATTGCCGCTGCCGTTCCCGCAGCCTCACCTATACTCGAACATATCGGCTGCACCCGGTAAGAGCTGTGAGCCAACCGTGTACCACTGATAATACGGCCGGCAGTCAGCAGGCCTTCCGTATCCAATGGGACCAAAGCACGGTAAGGAATACCGTAAGGCTTCACCTTACGTTTCACCTCCTCCGGAATATTCCACCCCCAAGCATCGATGGCATAACGTGCATCGGCAATCTTGTCATCAGGCTGTGTCCCATTAAAAAGGTCATCTACGGTGACTACCGTTTCACCCTTTATCCGGCGGCATTCCCTGATTCCGATTTTCGGAGCCAAATGTACACAAAATCCGGCATCCTGCAGGTCTTGCATCATTTTCGACTGACCGGCAAGGGCTTTGGCCTGAGCCTCCGCCACCTGTACCGGATCGGTCGTATCCTTACAAAACACACTTACACCCCAGTGCAGAAAAATTCCGGTATTATTCCGGTAAAACTCTTCCCGGTTCTGTTCCTGAGCCCATCGGCGATGGTCATTTTCCAAAACACCCGATTTGAAACTATCTATGGGAAAACGGGCATCATTCCGTACCCTTTGGCTGATATACATTTGAGTACACGGTTGCACTTTCCCGTCACTCACTTCAAGACCATATGATTCACCGAAGTCACTCTTCGCCTCACTGCCATACATGACTTGGCAACCCGCCGTAGCAGCCACCAAGCCTGTGCCGGTCGCATCTATCGTTACCGGAGCCTCTATTTCTTGAAAGACCCCGTTTCGCATAACTCGTACACCCTTTACCCTGTTACGATTTCCCGAAGCCTCCACCAGAGTATCCACAACAGGAGCGCCGCACATCAAAGTAATATTTTTCTGCTCAGCTATCATTCTCTGGTACGCCTGCTGAAAAGAAGACGGCATCCACCAATGGTTCTTTCCATCACCGCCCGCCTCGCCGAATGTATCGGACGGACGTCCTCCCAACGGATAAGAACGATTCAGGTCTTGTACCAGACGCCGAAACAATCCTACCCGAGGGCCACCACACATAAAGGTAACAAACATATCTACCGGAGCACCGCCCGGAGCCATATCCTCCTCTATCAGCACCACCCGCGCACCACTCCGCGCAGCAGCAATAGCTGCAGGAATACCTGCCGGGCCGGCCCCTACCACAATAACATCATATCTCAATCGGGGAAAAACGAGCCTGTCTCCCGAAAACAGCTTCCGGTTTTCGGCAAAAACCACTGACGACGGCAACACGCTGCACGCCACTCCGGCCCCTATACCTTTTATAAAATTACGTCTGTTTATAGCCATACCCTTTACTTTTTCAATGCGTCGAACAATCCCTTACTGTCCAAGTCAGCAACCAAAGCCTTCACGTCGATATCACGGACTCCCGTCTTATTCAATGCCGCCATAGCCGCTGCCGTACCTGCCGCCTCACCGATATTACTGCATATACGCTGCACCCGGTACGAGCTGTGTGCCAAGCGAGTACCGCTAATCACACGTCCGGCAGTCAACAACCCTTCGGTATTCAACGGAATCAAAGACCGATACGGGATACCATACATTTTCGTCTTCATATTTTTAGGCAATTTCATGCCCCAACAATCCATATAATAATGGGCATGAGCTACCGTGTCATCAGGCATAGAACCCTCCAACACATTATTTGCCGTCAATACATACTCCCCTTTTACCCTACGGCATTCCCGGACACCCAGCTTGGGAGCGATATGTACGGCAAATCCAGCTTCATGCAATTGGTCGAAACGCTCTTCATATTTTTCAAGACAATCTCTCTGTGCTTCCGCTATCTGCACCGGGTCGGTCGTATCCTCCACGGCAACAGACTGCCCCCAGTGGAAAAAGATACCTGTCGCCCGTCTTTCCAGCTCCTCTTTCGTCAACCGGTTAGCACCGATATAACCATCCTCCGCCGCACTGCCTTTAAATCCGGCAGGAAATATGGCATCTTTACGAATACGTTCACTGATAAACATTTGAGTACACAACTGTACCGCCCGGCTCGCCTTTTCCAATCCCACCGGCTCGCCAAAATCGCTCATCGCCTCAGAACCGTACATGCATACGCATCCCGACATGGCAGCCACCACACCCGTACCCGTAGCATCTATCGTTACCGGAGCATACAATTCCTGAATATGCCCGTTACGGTAAATCCTGACACCCGTTACCCGATTGCGGTTGCCCTTATCTACCACCATCGTCCCGATAACGGGAGTCCCGCTCAACAAAGTTATATTCTTTTCTTTTCGGATATTCCGGCTCAGCAAGCGCACATATGCCGAAGGCAGAAAAAAACGCCAACCCTTAGGTTTTGTGCCCGACTCATAATTATATAAGCCATGGTCCCTAAGCAACTCCTGCTCCAGAGCCTTGGACAACCCGACCGACGGTTGCCCGAAAAGTGTCGTGACATACATATCTACCGGAGCACCACCGACTGCAAGGTCTTCCTCGACCAAAGCGACCTTGGCTCCCGCCTGAGCGGCCCGAATCGCTGCCGGAATACCACCGGGCCCCGCACCTACGACAATCACGTCAAAATTCAATACCGGATAAAAAGACACCGACTTGCGTCTCTCGGCAGGCGGAGTGGCCGCCATCAAATTCATACCGGGTGCCAAGGCACCGGCCAGAATGCCCGAACTCACCCCTTTTATAAAACTTCTCCTATCTAATGCACACATGACAAATCCTTTTTATTCCATTTCCAAAACCCGTATTACATTCGGTGCGATAATCTCCAAACCGCCTCTTTTCGTCGGATGCACGCCATCTCCTGCGAATTTGCGCAATTCAGGTACACCCTGCTCTTCAGCAATACGTACAAATGTCTCCGCCTCATCGATATACCGCAACTTTTGCTCCTTGGCTATCGACTCATACACTCCATTATATGCTTTCATCTCCGGACGATTCACCGCATTCTTGCCCAGCGGATATCCGCAAGGAGTATGCAGAAATATTTCACATGTTGGGTACCTTTCTTTTATACGAGTTATCAATAATTCGGTATTACGACGGCAATCCTCCTGCGATATATTGAAACGGGTTACGGCATCGTTGGTCGCAAACTCTATAATCACAGCATCCGGACGTTTCATAAGGACACTGTCTTCCAGATTTTTCAATGCCCAGTTCGAGTTTTGCCCGCTCCTACCCGTATTCAACACCGTCAAGCGATTACCATACTTCTTGTTCAACTCATCTTCGACTTTCTTCACCCACAAAGGCCCGTTCGGGCGCATGCTCGATATACTCGTGCCATAAACAACCAGCGTTTGAGTCCTGCCCGATTGCAAGTTCTTCACCAAATGCGACTGGGCAGACAGTAAAGAAACACTGAGTAGCATCACCACAATAAACACATACTTGCTTTTCATAATATCCGACACTTTTTACCCATTATTTCTTTCCGAATATAGCCTCCCACAACATAGGAACAAGCACCTCATTCGCAGCCTTCTTAGTAGGCAAGATGCCGTCCCTCTGATACTGTTTCAAACCCTCCTCTCCGAATTTTTCATATATCTCATTAAATATAACGGAAAAATCGGTCAAAATAATATCTTTCTTCTTGGCTATTTCACGACAAGAAGCATTAAACGCCGCTATCTCGGGCCGAGTTTCGGCAGCTTTGCCCAAAGGCCGCTCGGAGATTATATACAAAATAATCGTAGCATCCTGGTTCTGTTCCCGCAAATGGTCTATCATATACTCGGCGCAACGTCCCGAATACCAAGGCCAGTTATTGAACCGTAACACCGCATCATTCTCCGAAAAACCAAAAATCAGAAGGTCGGGATTACGCATCAGCACCGAATCCTTAAAATTCTCGGTCGCCCAGAACGAACCTATCCCCGACTTGGAACAATTATAAAAATCCACTTTCCCGGGAAATCGCTTATCTAGTTTTCCCTGTAACTGCTCTACCCAAAAACGGTTAGACGGATTAATCGCCGCACTGGTTCCATAGAAAACGACTGTCTGCTTTTTTCCTGCCTTCAGGTTCTTTGAAAAAGTCGTCTGGGCATCCACCGAAAAAACAGACCACACTGCAACCAATATCAAAACAAAAAAACGGTTCATATCTTATTTATTTTTCCAGGGTTTATTATTAACATTCATATTCACATGACGATACCAGTCGAACAGACCTTTCTGGTCCAGCCGTTCCTGCAACTGGCGTACATCCAGATTACGCACTCCGGTCTTCTGCAAAGATGCCATAGCGGCAGCCGTACCCGCTGCTTCACCTATGGTAGAACAAATCGGCTGTACCCGGTACGAACTCATAGCCAGACGTGTACCGCTGATGATACGGCCGGCAGTCAGCAAACCTTCCGTTTGGGCAGGAATAAGACTGCGGTAAGGAATACCGTAAGGGCCCACGCTGTTCTTTATCTTGGCATCGACCTTCATCCCCCAAGGGTCTAACGAATACCAGGCATCAGCTACCTTATCATCATGCATTACCCCCTTGAGTACATCATCCACCGTAATCACATATTCACCTTTGATACGGCGGCATTCCCTGATTCCCAGCTTCGGAGCTACATGAGTCACATATCCCGCACTACGCAGTATTTCGAACTGAGGTTCCAGTTTCTTTATTGCTTGCCGGTGAGCTTCGGCTACCAACACGGAATCGGTCGTATCCTTACACTCTACAGTTGCCCCCCAGTGTAGATAAATGCCCGAGTCTATCTCGGCAAATTCCTGGGGAGTCTGCTGGGATGCCCATTTCACATTATCATGATCCAACACCCCCGTTTTGAACGCTTCGAGCGGGAACTCCGCATCACTGCGTGTCCGTTGGCTGATATACATCATCGTACACGGCTGTACCCGTCCATCACTCTTTTCCAGACCGATACTCTCATTAAAATCTTTTCGGGCATCACTTCCGTAAAAGTATTCGCAGCCGGCCTTTGCAGCTACCAGCCCCGTACCCGTCGCATCTATCGTTACAGGAGCCTCGATTTTCTGCAACATGCCTTGACGCATCACACAAACACCGTAAACCTGATTGCGATTTCCCTTGGCTGCAACCAATGTATCCACCACAGGAGAAGCACACATCAAAGTAATGTTCTTTTCCGACTCGATAAATCCGTCCAGTACCTGAACAAATGCCGACGGTAACCACCAGTGTTGCTTTCCGTCCCAGGCCCAATCTTTTATCGTACTGCTGGGCGTTATGCTCAACGAATGTTTCCGGTTCAGCTCCTTAATCATATCAAGAAAAACACCGATTCTCGGAGCACCGCACATATAAGTCACATACATATCCACCGGAGCACCACCCGGCAGCATATCTTCTTCCAACAATATTACTTTCGCACCTTCACGGGCAGCAGCAATGGCAGCAGGAATACCGGCAGGGCCGGCACCTACGACAATGACATCACACTTCAGCGTCGGCAACTTGAACAACCTCTCGTCCTTCGTATTCAATGACTTATCCGAAGCCCAAAGAGACGTCCCGGGAATTGCCGTACATGCAGCTCCTAAACCCAAACTCCGGATAAATTGTCTTCTATTTATAGCCATACTCTTCTTTTATTACTTTATACCCTCAAAAAGTCCCATACGTATAAGTCTTCCCTGCAAATCTTTTATGTCGATAGAACGAAGCCCCGTTTTCTGCAATGCCGACATAGCCGCCGCCGTACCCGCTGCCATTCCGATATTGGAACAAATCGGCTGTACCCTAAGAGAACTATGGGCCACCCGCGTAGCACTGACGATACGCCCGGCAGTCAGAAGCCCTTCGGTATTCAACGGTACCAGACAACGGTACGGAATACCATACGGCCCTATATGTTTCATCTCTTCCGGAATCTTCATTCCCCAAACGTCAAATGAATAATGAGCATTCGCTATCTTGTCATCAGGCATGACCCCTTGAATCAAATCATTAGCCGTCAACACATACTCGCCTTTGATGCGGCGTACCTCCCTTACCCCGATTTTCGGAGCCAAATGTACCGCATATCCGGCCTCATGCCAAATAGCCAGATTCTCACGCAACTTATCCAGAGCTTCCATCTGGGCTTGGGCCAATAACAACGGGTCGCGGGTATCCTTACAATAAACCGTCTTTCCCCAATGCAGATAAATTCCGGCATCACGACGTATCATATCCTCCTTATCCGGAGCCGTTACCCAACGGTTCAGATTATCCTCCACGGCACTGCTGCCTTTTAACTTATCGATAGGCAGAACAGCATTCCGTTTTATCCGCTCACTAATGAGCATCCAAGTACAAGGTTGTACCTTCCCGTCGGCAACTTCAATACCTACAGGCTCGTTATAGTCACTTTTGGCCTCGCTACCGTACATGTATTCGCATCCGGCAAGGTCGGCGACCAGCCCGTTACCCGTCGCATCGATAGTCACTGCCGCCTCTATATCCTGATACTCTCCATTACGCATTATCCTGACACCTGTCACCCGATTCCTGTTTCCGTCAGCCTTTACACTGACCCCGACGACCGGAGCACCGCACATCAAGGTAAAATTAGGCTCCTTATCTATCATATTATAAACGACCTCGGCAAACGAACTGGGCATCCACCAATGATTCTTCCCGTCACTGCCCGTCTTCCCGAATGTAGAACAAGGCTTTCCTCCTATAGTATGATGAGCATTCAGTTCCTGAATCATTTCCCGAAATACTCCTACCCGAGGAGAACCGCATATAAAAGGCACATACATGTCCACCGGAGCACCACCCGGCATATTATCTTCTTCCAGCAAAATAACCTTTGCCCCCTGGCGGGCCGCTGCAATAGCAGCAGGTACACCACCGGGACCCGCACCTACAACGGCCACGTCACATTTCAATTTCGGATATTTGGACTTTGCCTTCTCTCCCCTTTTTTCCCCGACAGCCCATACCGAAGACGGAGCCACAATACCCAAAGCCATCCCCGCAGCCATCTTGGCTAAGAAATCTCTCCTGTCATTTCTCATAATCAATTCTTTAAATTCCTTCGGGACACCAAAAACATCCCCAAAAGGATAAACACTTTATCTTCCTTGCATACTTCCTCCGGTATATACACCTCTGGAGAAACATCAGACTTCTACAAGACGGTCTTTATTACCTGTATCGAATTTACATAAATCAACCCTGCCTGCTCGTCCCGAGAATGCTCAAACGAAATGACCGATTCCGGCCGACCGTTTTTGATTTCAAACTCGAAAAGTTCATATCCCCGGCCGAATGGTTTTCCGTTCTTTCCTGTCCGGGCCACAATCTCTCCTATCTCCTTCCCGTCTACCGATATTTTCAAAATCCCCGTTTTGTTCGAGCCGGAAGTTGCAGAAACTTTCAATACGACTTTCTCGTTTTTATCCGATTTCAGATTCATTGCCGGCAAAGCCAAATAACCACAATTTTCATCCCCTTCGGCCGACTTTCCGAAACGGACGGATTTGCCTAAATACGACATATTCCCCGTCATGAAAACCTGAGCAAATACATTTCTCGACACACAGTCCTCTCCCGCTGCCGACACCCAATTATGAGGGGCGTTTCCTGCCGACATTTCTTTCGAAGCCGAAACTTTAAAACCATCGCATTTCAAGTCAAACAATGTCGAAGTTCCGGTCTGCCCCGAAACAGATAAAACAGAAGCACAAAACAAAACAATAAATAAGAAGTGCGTTTTCATACGTATATATACTTTTTTGAAATATTATTTTACTGCAATTTTAATCCTCAATAGCCAATAACCGGGTTAACATACGGATTAATACCCCCTTTTTTCATTAACCCCGAATGATTTTTGACCTTTTTGTAAAAAATGGCAGGACTCGGCCCGCCATTTTCCAAACACTACTACATCTTCATAATTTTATGACTGCTTATATGGCCCGAACTGTCTTTCTTTATCAAAATATAAGAACCGGCAGCCAATCCCGACACATCGATACGAGACGACGGTTGCGACATCCCGTACACCAATCCGCCATTCAGATTATATATCTCTACCGAACGGTTATTCTCACCGATATAAATTTCAGAAACAAACGGATTGGGATATACAGCATTCCCCTTATCGGCAGATGACTCTTCCATACCCGACACAATATCATCCTCACGATATACACGGATAGAATTCACATATATAAAATCTCCATTTACCGTTCTGGTATGTGTAAAGTTGATTTTAGAAGCTTCCGTCCCGTTCTTCACGTCAAACTTGAATGTATAATAAGTCGCACCGAAAGGCTCTCCATTATTTCCCATAGCCGCCTCTATCTTGCCTACCTCATTTCCATCGACATCCACAGTCAACGTTCCGTTCTTCTCTCCTCCGCATGTTGCCGATACTTCTATCACTACTTTCTTTCCCTCCGGAGCCGTCAAGTCCAGTTCCGGCGTAGTAGCACTTCCGTTATACGGAACAAAATCTGTCGACCCAGAAGGAACATTCCGGCCAAAACGAACACTCTTGCCCAGATAAGCATTTGCCCCACTCATCACCTGGGCAAATACATTTGCCGATGTCCACTCCATACCCGATGCAGAAAGCCAGTTATGGGGAGCCTTTGCCACCGACATTTCTGTCGATGCCGATGTAGTAAAGACATTACAATCCAAAGTAAGAATATCAGGTTCCACAACATCTTCCACAGACACTTTTATCGAATTTACATAAATATATCCCGCAGCTTCGGTACGAGAGTGGACAAACGAAATCTTCGACAATTCAGTCCCGTCGGTAAGTTCATACTCAAAAAGATAGTAGGCTGCGCCAAACGCTGCACCATTATTTCCATCGGTAGCCGCCTCAATCTTGCCTATTTCTTTACCGTCCAGTTTGACTGTCAAAGTCCCAGTCTTGTTACTGCCGGCAGTCGCGGAGACTCTCAACATAATTTTCTTCCCCTGTACAGGTCTCAAATCCATTCCAGGCAATGTCAACGAGCCGGTACTGGCCAAAGCAGAAGCACCGAATCGGATACTTTTACCCACAAAAGTAAGATTGGCATTTGTCACATTCTGCGCATACACATATTCAGATTCACACACTTTATCACATGCCGACAACCAATTATACGGAGCACTTGCTACAGACATCTCCGTAGAAGAATTCTGCTCGAAGTAGTCGCATTTCAATTCAAACAGAGGTTTGCTCTCCGCAGGAATATCCACGGTAGAAAGTCCCGCCAGAAGAGAATTCAGCACATTCGGATAAATAACCTCCATAGCTCCTTTCAATGTAGGATGCACACCATCGGCCGTATAAGTCTTGAGCAAATCAAGATTCTCTGTACCCATTGTATAGAAAAACGCTGACTCGTCTACCCATATATACCCGTTAGACTCTGCCAACTCCTCATACACGGCATTATACTTTTGCATATCCGGACGCGGAGTAGCACCTCCTGTACCTCCTTCAGAAGCAACAATAGGATAACCGCATGGCGTATGCAAGATAATTTCACAATCAGGATTCACCTCCAGAATACGGGCAATCAACTCTTCCGTATTCGTCTTGCATTGCTCTACCGATACACCTTTGCTCTCGACAGCATCATTCGTTGTAAACTCGATAAGTACTGCATCCGGGTTATAGACCAATACGCTGTCTGCCAGATTGGCCAATGCCCAAGTAGAACATTCACCGCTCCGTCCCTTATTCAACAAAGTAAGATGATTATTATACAGACCGTTCAATTTATCACCGACAGCTCCGACCCAAACCGGGCCATTGCCCATTCTCGTTATACTGGTACCATAAACAACCAAAGTCTGGTCTTTACCTTCCGACAGACTCTTTACCAATCGGGACTGTCCGAAACTCATTGCCGTACATCCCATCAAGGCAAACAACAGAAATACAATTTTTTTCATAAGCATCTTTTTATATTTACGATATATTATATAAGCGGGAATACGGACAATCCCGAATCCCGAGACTAACACTTTATTTTCAATGCCTCACATACTTAAATGTACGGACACCCTTTTCCATACTTACACGAACCACATAAATCCCGGTATCCAAACCGGACAAATCGCAATAAGAAGAATTTATAGACCGGTCATATACCCTCATCCCCGATAATGTCATGACCGATACTTGCTTGCCACCCTCGCCATTTATATATAATCCGGCCGGCAATACCGTCACACCATTCCCGTCAGCATCCGGACTCTCGAAAGAGAGACTCCCGTCATAATCTTCGATTACCTTTTCTGTTTCCTCCGGATAATTTTTCATTCGGATACGC
This sequence comes from Coprobacter secundus subsp. similis, assembly GCF_015097275.1. Lineage (GTDB taxonomy): Bacteria > Bacteroidota > Bacteroidia > Bacteroidales > Coprobacteraceae > Coprobacter > Coprobacter secundus. Next base: position 4,148,374 of record NZ_AP023322.1, on the reverse strand, counting down.
CACAACAACTCTTCAATAGATACGATTTTGATATTGGGTGACAGGCGTTCTTTGGTCCACATAACCGGTGTAACACCTCTCAACGCCCCCACATCCCCGGACGAAGCATCCGAAACAGAACCATCCGGATTCTGCTTGAAATATGACCAGGCATGTACGACTGTCCAAGCAATAGTTCTCTCCTCAGACAAAGCCCCTTCATTAATCAAGGCCGCTATCTGTTGGGGATTGCCCGACCCTTTCCTGTCCAGATTTGCCCACAACTGGTACTTGGCCGTGACGACGGGAATGTGTATCCCCTCCCTGTTTTCTACCCAGTAAACAGCACCGTCACCTCCATTATAAGGCACATACTGCACGACAACAATACCCACCAAATCATCTATCATTTCAGCATACATCCGATAAGCGTCCAAAGCCTCATTGCTATCGGTACTGCCTCGGGTGATAAATCCCAAGACCTTTACACCCGACCTCTTCATCCGCTCTCCCACTTCGGCAATAAAAGTTCGGCATACACTCTCCTGCTTATCCCCCTGTAACGAAGCAAAACGATCAGGATACTGGTATCCTCCCCCATACTCTATCAGGCTGCCCGGTACATGATTGGCTTTCTGTACATAATAACTCCAAGCATCAGGGCACATCTGTGACAAATTTACCGGACAGGAAGTCCAGCTCATCGGTATCTCTCCGATAGCAGGATTGCACCAGTACTCATCCAGCATAGGCACACTCGTAGCCTGTATCATCATATTATCACCGTCACTCAAAACAAAAGAATGAAAATGCGAATCGTCTGCCCAGTCGATATGGCGCGGATCCATATTCTTGTGAACAGCCACCGGCCGCACAGATGCCCCCGCAGATAAAACAGGCATATTGCATATCGTAGCACCTGTCGTAAAATGTCCATACCTCGTAGCCAACTCCACATGTGCCCCCTCGTCCCCATCATTCCAGCCCACTATCGGAGCAGGAGCCTGCAACCAGGACAATATCTCTGTATAAAAAACATCCGTTCCCCAATATACCATACAACTATGAGCGATTGCCATATCGCGCTGCTTATAATCATCTGGAGCAATAGTCACAATCATACGGTTGTTCAACCGGTCCTTCAAAGACAACCACTCCGAACGAAAAGAAGAACCGGTCGTGTAAGGTCGTGCATCCTTCAAGCAAAATAACCCGTGGGCAACAGCCTCATCCTCCATCGATTCCTCGATAAGGACGGCATCGTGCAAAGCCGCATACACCGTCGCAGCATTCACCGAATAGTCACCCTCCTTATACAAAATATAACCATCTATCAAATCCTGCGATTTCATGCGGTCTACCACCGACCACACATTCATATACCCCAAGTCTTTGACCTCCGGATTTCTGGTAAACAAAGAATCAAGCCAAGCCAAGTACCCTTTACCGGTGACATGAATCCAAATCAATTCATCCCCAAGTTCCTCATTGACTGCCCTGGCTGCCAGCCCGGACAAAGATTCCGTCAGATTACGCTCTTTCAAAGTAGAACATCTCACCTTGATAATCTTAGACGGCATCCGCTGCTCAGGCCACCAGCCGTTACTTGACGATAACCCGTCAGTCACATGACAGGATATCATCAAAAACAGCAATATGACTTTGAAACGTATGTCTTTCATATAAAGCCCCATTAATAACCGGGATTCTGGTACATACCCGCTTTATTTCCCGAATTATCTATCTCATATTGAGGAACAGGTAACAAATAATTCTTTTTCGGGTCAAAATTCGTTTTGATATTGTTTGCCTCATTACGGGCTTTCAAGAAATGCTCGAACATTCCTGTACGGGCAAGGTCATGACGGCGCCAAAATTCAAAACAAAGTTCCCGCGAACGCTCCTTCATCAGCTCTTCAAAAGTCAGGGACTCTATCGTATAATTCTCAAATCCCGGAGTCTCAGCTTCCGTGATAGGAACACCCGACTCGTTCAACCCCCTGGCCCTCTGCACAATACGATTCACGGCATTCAATCCGGTCGATTTCACTTTACCCCCATTCAGAGCCATTTCAGCCTCAGCATACATCAACAGTACATCAGCAAAGCGCAAGGCTATGATATTATTCGGACAGTTCGAATAGATATACTGCATCGGATAGTCCCTCCAGCTATCTCCCCATCTGTACTTTGTCGCCGAGCTGTAATTTACCAGCTTCGTATTATTATTCAATGTATAATCCGTTTCCGCCGGAGTCCCCTTAATGCCCGAAAGCGCACTAATAGGTTCTATCTTGGTCGGTTCCCCCGTCTTGGCATTATAACGCAACAGAGAATCCATCACATTCCAGTTCTTGCGCTTATCATATGTCCAGTGCTTATAATAACCGCGGAACGAAGGAATGGAATTGATAGCGTACTGGCCGCCCAGGCAGCAATAACGCCAACCGCCTGCCGTCTGCGAATATCCGGCATTGGCCAAGCCCATTTCCTTAGACCACTGCGTCCCATAAGGTTCTGTCGCACTAAACTGGATTTCCCAAATCGACTCCTTATTTGTATTCTTATTCTCGATTTTGAACACATCCTCATATTCAGGCAGCAAATCACGACCACTATTGTCGATAATCTCACCCAGCAAACGATACGCTTTGCCATATAAATCCTCCGACGACTCGGCAATACGGGCATACCCCTCGACTTTGGCAGCCTTCTTTGCCGAAGCCATCGTCAAATATACCTTTGCCAATAAAGTCTTGGCCGCCCAGTGATTGGCATGACCATCGGAAATTTCCGTCGGTAAGACCCCATCGGCAGAAGCAAATTCCAAATCTTCGATAATCTGTTTATACACATCGGCCAAAGGAGAACGAGGTACCGTATAGTCAAACTCAACTGTCTTATTGACTATCAACGGCAAGTCACCGAACATCTGTACCAGTTGGAAATAAGACCATGCCCGTAAAAAACGGACCTCACCCATACATTGGTTTCTGTCCTTTTCGGTAATATCAGTTATCTTGGGAGCTGCATCCAGTATTACATTGGCCTGCCCTATCACATAATAATAACGAGCCCAGAATTCTCCGATACAACCTTCTGACGATGTATAAGTATAACGGTCCACTGCACTCCGTACATTCGTATTGGCCGTCCGGTAGCACAACTCATCTGTACCGAGCATAGTCAAGAATATAGGAGTATCGGTATTGATCACATACAGATTGATAATCTTGGAATAAACCCCGACGACCCCGGCCTTCAAAGTCTTCGTATCTACATAATAATTCTTATCCGTATATACCGAATCCGGATTTTCTTGCAAAAAATCGCATGAGCTCAGAAATACCCCCGCAAACAATGGTACAATAGCCCATTTATATATCTTATTCATAGATTTCATAACACATCCCTTTCTTGATTAAAAACTAACATTTACACCGAACGAGAAAGCCCTCGCACGAGGATAAGAACCATAATCGAGACTCGGCATAATATCGCCGATACCGTTCTGGCGAGTATTCACTTCCGGGTCAAACCCGTAATACTTCGTCCATACAAACAGATTCCTTCCGGTAAGGAACAACCGTAGACCTCCCAAGTGAAGTTTTGCAAGAGTCTTTCTATTGAAATCATAGGCCAACGTGATATCACTCAGCCGCAGGAAAGACCCATCTTCAATAAACTCCGACAAACAGTAATTCTCTGCTACCCCACCCGGCAAGCGGTATTTGCCATTCGGATTGCCTTGATACACCAGATTCCCATTCAAATCATACAAAGTCGGAGTATATGAATCCAGAAGATGGCGGGTTTGGTTATAATTTTCCCGGCCCGCATCCAACGTCGCCAGATTGGCATTAAACACATCTACCCCATAACTGTACTGGAAAATAGCACTCAGGCTAAAACCTTTATACCCGGCCGATAAAGAAAAACCTCCCGAAAAATCAGGCTCTCCTTTTCCGATAATCGTTTTATCATCCGACGTTATTTTGCCGTCATTATTCACGTCGATAAACCGATGGTCTCCCGGTCGTAAATCCGCCTTCTTAATCGACAACGCTTCATAATTGTCGGGTAAGGCATCTATCTCGGCCTGAGAAGTATAGACCCCGTCTACTTTATAACCGTACCATTGCCCCAAGGGTTGCCCTTCTCGGATAACAACCACATTACCCGAGCCGGAAATCACTTTCGGGTCAAAAAACATTTCTCCACCCGGGATGCTCAATACCTTCGAACGATTGAAAGCAATATTGAAGTCAGCGTTGAAATAAAAATCACGTGTATTTACAATCTGGCCGCCGATAGTAACTTCTAACCCTTTGTTCTGGATATTACCGATATTGGCCCAGGCTTTCTTATATCCCGAATAATAAGGAGCATTACGCTCAAGCAACAAATCTTTTGTCCGCTTCAAGTAAGCATCCACCGTAACCGTCAGACGATTATCGAAAAATCCCATATCAAGTCCTACATCGTACTGGGCTGTGGTTTCCCATTTCAAATCTTTATTCTCCGGTCTGTCGAGAACTACACCATAAGTCGGTTTATCTCCCGACATCGGTGCAAAAGAGGTAGAAAGTGTAGACAAGGTTCGAAAAGCAGGAATTGCCGTATTTCCGCTCCTTCCGGCACTTAACCTCAACTTCAGATTACTGAAAATATCCAGTTCCTTGACAAATTCTTCTTCATTGATACGCCAGCCGAAAGCTGCCGAAGGGAAATATCCCCACTTATTGTTGTCACCGAAACGGGAAGAACCGTCGGCACGCATAGTCGCTGTCAACAGATAACGGTCTTTGAAGTTATACTCTGCACGACCCAAAAACGAAAGCATCTGATACGGATTTTTTGAAGAATAAGATTCCGGAACGAGAGGAGACGTTCCCTGTCCCATGGCATTGGCACCCAAATTTTCAACAGTAAAATTTTGATTCTCAGCCCACAAATAATTATCGACATATTTTTCTACCGTCATACCGGCCATTATCTTCAACTTATGTACCTTCTTTATCGTAGTATTATAATATACCAAGTCCTCATTCATCAATTTGGTAATAGCCGTACGGTCCTGTATAGCCCTGCCATTCTGTTTTACCCCCTGAGAAACAGTCTTCGGATAATACGTCTTATTGTCATTGTTATTATACACATACGTACCCGTCACCCGTACCATCCAGTGTTTGTTGATATTATAATCCAGCCCGAGCCGGGTAATCAAACTATGTCTGAACCGGTCTTTCGTTATATGCTTGGCCTGGTAATAAGGATTGCTGCTCACATCGGCCATCGCCTCATCCTCATTATTGTTTACGTCGTTTTCCTCCAAACCTTTAGTAGGTATTTGCCGTAGCATACTGGTCGTAACTCCGTCGGAAGAGCCGGTTGCCAAACCATCATAACTGGTACGTGTCACGGAAACATTCGCATTCAACTTAAACTTCGAGCTCAATTTTTGCTCCAAATTCACACGCCCGGCAAACTTCTCAAATCCGCTGTACACAACGATACCTTGCTGGTTCAGATAATTACCCATCACAGAAAACTTCGTATTCTTGCTTCCCCCGCTTACCGTCAGACGATACTCCTGTACCAAAGCATTTCTGAACATGGCATCTTGCCAATCGGTATTCGTAGAATCCGCATAAGACTCATAATTCTTGTACGGAATGTCATTCTTTGCCACCCAGTAATTGCCCTCTCCCGCAACAGGAGAATCCACAAACACATCGTTAAGCGGGTCGTTCAGTATATCGTCAGTCATCTCGTCCCGCTTATAATACTGCCAGCTCGACTGATATTTCATACGAGCATATTCCCGGCTATTCATCATATCATATTTACGAGTAGCCTGCTGAAAACCAAAAGAAGCATATAAGTCAACTTTGGTCTTTCCCTCATGCCCTCCTTTGGTGGTGATAATAATAACTCCATTAGCCCCACGAGAACCGTAGATTGCAGTACTGGAAGCATCTTTCAGAATCTCTATCGACTCCACATCTCCGGGACTCAAATCCAGTGCATCCTCACATATAATACCATCTATTACATAAATAGGCGTACTACTGGCATTTACCGAACTCGCCCCACGAATGCGAATCGTATATTCCGACCCCGGTGTTCCGTCATTCTGCGTAATCTGCAAACCGGCAGCTTTCCCTTTGATAGCATCTTCTATCGATGTAATGACACGGTCCGACACCACATCTTTCGAAATAGAAGAAACCGAACCGGTCAAGTCGGACTTTTTCACCTGGCCATAACCGATAACGACAACTTCATCCAGATCATTCCGGTCTTCAGTCATCGTCACATCAACCTGAGTCCTATTATTCACACGAACTTCAGAAGGCATCATTCCTACATAGGTAAACACCAAAACAGCATTAGCAGGATTGGCCTTTATCGAATACACACCGTCTACATTGGTTATAGTACCTGTTTTGGTACCCTTCACCAATATAGATACACCCGGGAGTCCTTCCCCGTCTTTATCGGTCACTTTACCCGTTATTTGCTTCACACTGCTTTGAGCAGTAGCACTCATGAGAGCGACGCAAAATAAAAACAGAAATAAAAAATATTTTCTGAACGGAATCCCCATCTTTTCCCTCCATACAGAGAAAAAACAAATTTCATGTTGTTCACTCATAACTTATTAGGATATTAGATTTTACATTACATAAACAAAAAATAAATAATATTATACTATTTATCTATACCATTAATACTTACAAAAACTACCTCCATGAATAATAATTTAACATTTTATTACAAAAAGATTCACTTATCAAAACTACATATTTATTCATTTATTAATAACGCAAACTGCGATGAATAATAGACCGTATCTTTCATGATTTTCATAATCAAATATAAATATCGATTCATAAAAGTCGGGTTAAAACAAGGGTTAAACGCATCATTATTTCATTAACCCGAGTCTATTTCGAGAATACCATTTCCCGCTCCGAGACCGGTTTTTCATCATTCTTCATTCTCAGCCTCCAGAGCAATTCTTCTACCGGTACCACCTTCACTTTCTTATTCAGTAACTGTTTGCACCAGTACACCGGAGTAACCCCTCGTACACCTTTTTTCCCATTAGCCGCAACATCAATAACTTTATCACCGTTTTTACCGAACCTCGACCAGGCATGCACAATAGTCCAACCGAGCACCGGCCCTTCCGTCTCACATACCTCCACATCCCGGTTTATCGCCTCAGCGACTCTCGAAGGATTGCCCGAACCCTCCGTATTCAGATTTGCCCATATCTGGGTCTTCGCCGACAATACGGGAATATCATTATTCTTTCGGTCTTTTACCCAGAAAACTCTGCCATGTCCCCCATTATAAGGAACATATTGTACAGCAATCATCCCTGCCACATCCTCCAGCTCTTCCGCAAAAATACGATAAGCACGAAGAGCATCGTCCGAGTCTACTTTATGGCATATAAAACCAAATGTTTTGACCCCCGTTTTCTTCATATGCACATTGACCATACGGGCAAACTCTCGTAATAACTCGTCTGCATTCTGTCGTTTCGAAGCAAACAGGTCCGGATAATAATATCCCCCGCCATATTCCACCACCGAAACATTTTTAGGCTGGCTCTCGGCCAAGACATTCAAGACATCCGGAGCCGCCATCGACAGATTGACTACACACGAAGTAAAAGACATCGGAATATCCCCGTTATACATATTATTCCAGTAATCCGGGCTGTTGACAAACCCGCCGAAAGTCCATTGCATATTATCCCCGTCGCTCATTACGAAAGAATGATACACCGCATTTTCATTGGCATCTATTTTCTTAGGATTCACAGACTTCAGTTTCACCACTTTCTCATTTCCCCGAATCGACAGCATAGGTAAATTCATGCACCAGTCCGATGCCGTATTTATCAATCCCCATCTGGAACAAGGCTCTATATGCTGAAATTCAGGTCCCGAGTTCCACCCTATTACAGGCGAAAGCGGACGTACCCATTCCAAAATAGAATGTAACAGTGGGCTTACTCCATAATATACCATTGCTTTATGAGCAATGGCATAATCCCGGTTATTTCCGGCAACCGGATTTGCCAAAACAATGAGTCGGTTATTCAGTTCCGACTTATATTGATTAAACCACCCCTCGTCCAGATTCACGTTGCACGCATCATACAACTTTACCAATCCCAGCCGGAGTGCATCCTCTTCTTGAGTCTTATCTATCAAAACACCCTTCAAAATACCGGCCTGTACTGTAGCTGCATTTATAGAATTATCCTTTCGAGTACAATCATACAATACATAGCCCCTTACATACCCGGTATCTTTGAACCGTTTTACGAGAGACCATACGTCGAAACTACCGGATTCTCTCACCTTCAGCCTCTTTCTCCAAGCCTTGTAATACAACCCGTAATCCTCGACCCGGGTCTCTATCCACACCCCTTCCTCTCCGATGCCCTCATTCACCGCTTGGGCAGCAAGGCCACACAAAGATTGGGCAAGATTCATCTCCCGTATATCATTATAACGGGATAAAGTGCATTTTAATATGTAATCCGGCTTTTTTTGTTCGGGCCACCAACTTTCGACGGTAGAGGCAACAGCCCGAAACGAGCATACCGACAACCATCCTACAAGAAAAATACTTCCAATAATTTTAATCTTCATATGATATAAATTTGTGAGACGAATTTACTCGGCAACCAAGAAAAACAGGGTTAATTTACGGATTACACGAAGATTTTTTCATTAACCCCTGCACTGAATTTCCTAAACACAAGATGACAAAAACCAGATAATTGTATTGTAAATTCAAAAAAGTTTACGAAATTTGTCTACAATGAGTTTTACAAACAATCTGAAAAACTATTTCAGTAAAACCTGATAGCTTATTTAATGACAAAAAATAGTATGCAAATCCACTATCGGTTTCTATTCATATTAAATATATTCCTTTCCATCTTTTCCATGACAGAAGGAGCCGGTCTCCAATTTTCCAAAGAAGTGCCACAAACCTGCCTGAATCTCTTCGATGGGGAAAAAGTGACCTTTTCCAACTCCGTTACCCTCTCTTTCGATATCTCCTTGCCCACAAATGAGGCATTCGGACAAATATGGGTATACGAAGACAGTTCTCAACCGTTCAGCTTTGCCTACATAGGACGAGATAAGAACAGTTCTTCTTTTGTTATCAACGGATTGTCCGACAAAAAAAATTTTATAGAAATTCCTATACTACCGGAAGAAATCGGTAACGGTAAATGGATACACGTAGAAACAAAACTCGATTTCCAAAAGAAAACAGCTGAAGTTTTGATAAATAACAAATCATATATATTAAATAATATACATATTCCAAATCCTTCTAAAGCAAATATCGTATTCGGACCTAACCGAAAATCGATACTGGAAGTCCCGAACATGATTCTCAAAAATATAGAAATCAAAAACAACGATAATCCGATGTTCTTTTTCCCTCTCTCCGAATCAAAAGGGAACAAAATACACGAAAAAAACAATAAAATATTCGGTTCTGTCGAAAACCCCATATGGGCCATCAACAAACAATATTATTGGGAAAAAATAGGTTCATTTGAATCCTCCCCGGCAGCCGGAATAACCTTTGACTCAACTCGCCAGCAAATTATTATCATAGGAGATAACCGGGTACAGAATTTCAACCCCGATACCCGTCAGTTATCCGATACAACACAAAATACCTGCGATACACAAACCGGGTATTCAGGAGAAGCCATATATAATCCGGTAAAGGACGAAACCTATTTTTATAACCTCGCCGACCTCGCCGGACAAACCCGGCCATTCTTCTCCATTATCCATAATGACGGTAACACCGAACTATATTATCCCGACTTTACCAATCCGCTGCACCATCACGCATATTTTTTCAATCCGCAAGACCAGTCACTCTATATCTTCGGCGGATATGGAAATTATAAATATTCCAACAAAATATTCAAATACGATTTTAAAGAAAACCAGTGGCGACAAGAAATATTTTCAGGTGATACACTCTTTCCCAGAATGCACACCGTTGCCGGGCAAGGGCCTGCCCCGGACGAATTTTTCATCTTCGGAGGCGTCGGGAATGAGACCGGGAAACAGGAACTGGGAAAAGACTTCTTTTACGACCTCTATCTGGTGAACACAACACGCAAAACCATTCGTAAATTATGGAGTACCGACTTCGGAAATCATTTTTTCATTCCCTCCCGAAGAATTGTCTTCGACTATAACAACGGCTGCATATACATACTGTGTATCGACCGCAATACAACAAACCTTTCCTTACACCGCTTCAATATAAAAAACAGAGAGCATGCCGTTGTATCCAACGAGATTCCCCTTCAGGCAAATTGCATACTCTCATCGGCATACCTGTTCGAAGACAAAAAGAACAATCAACTTTACGCCGTTGTAAGACAAAGTGAAGACAATAAGCCGGAATCATTGATAAGCATCTACAGTCTCAATACACCACCGGTCACCTTGGAAGAATTGCAGGCGGAAATATCCGAAAGCAATATTCAGCTCCACTGGATACTCCCGGCTACCGTAATTATTCTTATTCTGTTATCCGTCATATTTTTTCGATATAGAGCCAGAAACAAAGAAAAAATTTCTACCGGGAAAGAAGAACATTCCGAAAACGAACCCGAACCCGCCCCAGAAGTTTTTCCTACCGGAGTACCCGAACTCAAAAACGAAGCAAAAACAAACGCCGTATATCTCCTGGGAGACTTTAGGGCTTTCGATCGCAAAGGGATGGAAATAACCCACCGTTTCGGGCCCAAAATAAAACAAATGTTTGTCCTGTTCCTCCTATACTCAAAAGAACAAACAGAAGGTATCAGTACAGACAGGTTGTCCACTTTCCTTTGGCCTGATAAGACCGTTACATCAGCCAAAAATATACGAGGCGTGACAATCAACCATCTCAGAAATATCCTTACCGATTTCAAAAATGTAGAACTCATATACGAAGAAGGAAAATGGAGTATAAAATACCCAGAAGACTTCTACTGCGACTACTTCGAAGCTCGAAAAATAACCCGACAAATTTCATCGACTGAAGTCCCGGACTCCGACTCGGTACAGAAACTGGCGCAACTTTTGCAAAAAGGTTCGCTTTTACCCTCTTTCGTAAGCTACGACTGGTTCGATAAAATCAAAATCAACCATGACGAACACTTCGTCAAAATTATCGAAAAGATTCTGCCGGTACTGGCAGAACGGAACAACGCCCGTTTTACCATTATCCTGTCCGATATTCTATTCTCTTTTGACAGGTTCAATGAGACCGCTCTGGAATACAAAATTTCTTCTTTGAAAAAATTGGGCAAGGCAGAATACGCCAAAGCCGTATACGAACGCTTTCAGGAAGAATACAAACAACTGTACGGAGAAACTTACAAAAAGAATACGGAGCAACTTTAAAAATAAGGACAAAATACGGGCAACCAATTCCCCAATAAATTATCCTTTATAACTATTCTGTATTTTAATCTATATAAGATTTAAAACATGTCCAACTTTCACCCGAGGCAGGTTTGAGAGTTTCTTTCGAGGATATTTTTCTGTTTTTATGAGGAAGATAGCAAGCTATCTGACGAGGAAAAACGGGAAATAACATTATAAGCTATTCACCCGAATTCCTTTAAGCTCGCAACCGATATCACGAAAGTTCAAATTACGAACCGAAGTGTTCAATGCTGCAGCTTTCGCCGCCGCAAGGCCTGCAGCCTCTCCGATAGCTGCACAAATAGGTTGTACCCGATACGAACTCGCAGCCAGATGCGTGCCGCTGATGATACGCCCCGCCAGCAACAATCCCTCTACTCCGACCGGAATAAGGCACCTGAAAGGTATACCGTAGGGCTTCACAGCCTTTTGCTCTTTGGTCAGAGACATACTCCAGTCATCCATATAATAACTGCAATCGGCAATCTTATCCTCAGGCTGTAAACCCGATTTCAAGTCGGTAGCCGTAAGAATATATTCCCCCTTTATCCGTCTGCACTCACGAACCCCGATTTTAGGAGCCATTACAGCCGAAAAACCAGCCTTTCGCAACGTATTCAAATCCTTTTGTATCTTCTCCAAGCAATACCACTGAGCTTCTGCCAACGCTTGAGGATCTCGGGTATCGACAAAGTGCTTCCCCCAACCCCAATGCAAATACATACCGGCATCCCGGCCTTCCCATCCCGGATGCTCCTTCAAGAACCCATACTTATCCTCGGATATACTGACACGCTCCAAATCATTATATGGCAAAACAGCACCGGCCTTCACCCGATTCGTTATCATCATCCATGTGCAAGGCTGTACCCTGTCGCTCGCAGCCTCAACGCCAAAAGGTTCATTATAATCCGATTGAGCATCGGTACCATACATCACCTCACAACCCGCCATTTCAGCCACCAAGCCGGTACCCGTAGCATCTATCGTCATTTTTCCCGATATTTCCTGCATACCCCCGTTTCTGAATACCTGTACTCCCAAAACACGTCCTGAAGTTACTATCACATCCACTACCGGAGCTCCGCATATCAGCGTAAGCGACTTCTCTTTCACAATCATCTCATACAGAATCTGGGAAAACGCTGAGGGATGCCACCAGTGACTGCGACCGTCCCCACCATCACCGAAATCGGGAAGCGCAACACCATCATTCGAATAACGGCTGTTCAGCCCTTGTATCATTTCTAGATAAATACCCACTCGCGGGCCACCGCACAAATACGTCACAAACTGGTCTACCGGTGCACCTCCCGGCAACAAGTCCTCCTCCACCAATGCCACTTTCGCCCCTTGACGAGCAGCGGCAATAGCCGCCGGAATACCCGACGCACCGGCACCTACTACAACAACATCATATTGCACCGAATCATATACTGAAGAACGGGCAGAAACTCCCTTTTTAACCGTCGTAGCCGTTGCCAGAGAAGGTATCATACACCCGGCCAATCCGACCGTCGTCATTTTAAGAAAATCGCGGCGTGTATTTTTCATAGAGCAAGAACATTTTAATTGCAATTATATGCAAATATAGAATATTTATTTCATATCCATTGACAAAATAAAGTCATATTTAATGTTAAATACAATGTTCAATTCTAAATTAATACTATATTTGGAACAAAATAAATAGGAATATCAAAATAGTTAATTAATTATAATATTAACATTTACATGAGAGAAACAAAATGGTATATATTTCTCTTGAGCATGATACCTATACTCCTGTATGCCGAAAACAATTCCTCAGACAGGCCATACCTCTTACAGTCCAGTCCTTGCGCCCCGAATATCTGTTCGATAAACTACGACAAAATGAATCGGGAAGAACGGTTGCTGGCTGTCTCCCTGCAAGGACTGATAAATCGTAAACAGCCCCGTATCTATCTGAGAGAAAGACTGTCAAACTATCTATTGAATTTATACAAAGAAAAAGGAATTATAAAAAAAGAAACAGAATATTCCGCTCTGTTGCCACTATTGAAACAGTACAAGGAAGAAATCACCGGAGCCATCATCTACGACCCGGAAAAAACATGGACCATAAACCTGGTATCGAACATCGCATCGGTCGAAGACAGAATCATCATTTCTCCCCATCAACTTCCGCAAGTCGAGCAAGCAGGAATATCGGATATCAAAGACGTAAAAGACTTCGGCTTCAAAAACGAATGCGAAGCATTCGACTGGTATATGGCAAATATTTTTCCAAAACAATACCACTCTATCCTATCGGTATGCGGTTACGAAAAAATGCACGACATATACCGGGACTATCTTATATGTTTCAGAATACCGACCTTTTGGCTACCCGGAAAAAAAGACCCGGACTATAACCCCGAAATGGAAAACCGCATCATCCGCCTATGGCAAAAAACTCCGGTAAATATACCGGTCATTGGCTTTTGGCCGGCAACAAAAAGCGGATATGAAGAATACGAAGGAGTACAATTAGCCGGAAAATACGGAAAATTTACAATCGTAAATACATGGGCTGGAAATTACAGCTTCCATTCAGGTACAGGAAATTCCGAAATAAAAATGCTACAACGCAGACGTAACGAAAAAAAACAATTCGACCCGACTCGCAAATATGTAGCACTCACCATGATAGAAAGCGGTGACGCTATCGGATATATCCAATACGGATTAGGGGCACGGCAATGGGATGAGCCGGAACGGGGACAAGTACCCATAAGCATCGGAGTCACTCCTGCCATACAATATCTTATGCCCTGCTACCTCGAACACCTCTTTCGGTCGGCCACAGCAAACGAATATTTCTTTTGCTCCATATCCGGAGCCGGTTACTGTTATCCATTGGAACAATACGCCTCGGAAACCCAAGACAGAAGCAAAACCCTATCCGAGTACTTCGAAAAAACGGCAACCCTGATGCAAAAACTGGACTTAAGCATATTGGGATTGTACTCTCACCCCAACCGGATGTGGGACGAAAGAGACCTGCATACGGTTCAAAATTACATATTGCCCCAAAAACAGATAAAATCCATCTTATCAGATATGGGACGCTGCGACGGATATACAGGAAAAAATGCAAATGACATGCTGAATGCAAATACCAGCGTACATCACATACTGACACGTTGGTCAACTGAAGCTTGGCCTTATGACGACTGTCGATACGACAAACCGGCAGCCGACTGGTTGATACGCAAAATCCGGGAACAAGGAAAAGAGGGAAACTTCCTTCCCGTTATGTTTTACAGCTGGCACTACGGGCCAAGACGATTGAAGATAGTCAAAGATACCCTCGAAAAAGAAGGATACACCTTTGTTACCTTAGACGAATTTGACAGACTTTTCAGAGAAGCAACAAATCGATATAATTAAGAAAAAAACTATGAAAAAAATCGTTTTATTTTTTATTTTGATATACACCTTTATTCCTATACAGTCACAAATCATATACTATGTACGGGAAAACGGAGTAGACGATCTGGCCCGTTGCGGAGTCACCGAAGACGATGCATTCCGAACCGTCCATTTCGCCATAAAACAATGTTCGGCTCTAAGTATGATTATCGATGTCGCCGGAACTTTGGCACACAGGAATGATACCATTCCCCCCGACAAAACCGTCACTATACAATGCAGCCAACCCGAAAAAGCCATACTCGACGTACCGCTCAACGAGACCGGCAGACATTTTTATCTGACAGGAAATTGCGAATTGAGATTGAATAACATCATTCTCCAAAACGGGAATATGGACAATACCGAATATGGCGGAGCTATCTTTGCACAATACGCAATCGATGATTCAGGAATAGGTATCCCAGTCTTAAAATGCGAAAATGTAGATTTCATAGCCAACTCCTGTGGTACAGCCGGAGCCTGCTACTTGAATGGGGCAACAGCCGATTTTGAAAAATGCACATTCAGCGACAACAAAGCAGAATACAATGCCACAGGAAGAGGAAACTCCGGAGCTATATTGGCCATGTCAAAGGAACAACCGTTGACAATGGACATAAAACAATGTCTGTTTCTCAACAACTCGGCCGTAAATACCGGAGGAGCCATACGCATCTATGCCTCATCCCAAACGGACGTCATCATAGAAAACAACACTTTCTACCAAAACCAGACCTACCAACAAGGTAATATTTGTCTGGAAGGAACTGAAGCACCGTTATCACCCAAAGACGAAAGAAACATTACATTCACCAACAATACCATTAGCCAAAATACGGCACAAAAGGGTAATCAGACCGGCGGCATATACCTCAAAACCCTAAACGACGTCGTCATTCTGCGCAACAACCTGATATTCGACAATACATATGCATCTGTACAATGCAATACGATAAGTGCCAAGCTGAAAATAGCCAAAAACAACATTACGGACAATACCGTTGCCGGGACTTCAGACAAAGGTCTTATCATGAATATAACCGGTAATTACGACAGCCGTACCGGGAACTTGCTTGTAAACGAAGAAGAAAAAGTCATACAACCTGCATCGGTAGCCGGCAAATACATTCTGGCAGATAATGATTTGCAAAACAACGGTGGTGCTACGCTCACCCTTGCAATAAATGAAGGCAGTTGTGCCATCGATGCAGGCACAACGGAACAAGCCCCTCAATCAGACCAGAGAGGATATCCCCGCAGAGGAAAACCGGATGTCGGAGCCTACGAAAATGATGGAGAGTTTCTGCCCATATTGAAAAATGAAATATCACCCACAGCCGACATATACCCCAATCCCTTCCAAAACAGCATCCGCTTCAACCCCGGCATACAGGCAAAAGCAGTATATATTTATAATCTCTTGGGACAATTCATCCTGCAAAAAAGCGTATGGGACAACCAAGCCGACCTCTCGCAACTACCTCCAGGACAATATATAATTCTTATACAATCAGACATCACCCCCGGGAAAAAGAACATACTTATAAAAAGCCCCGCAGATATTTTGCAATAATACAAATATCCTGCCTTCTAAAGGATGATGTCCAATCGTCCAATCCCTTCTTGAGAGAAAAAAACACAACCATAAAGCGTCATTTTCAAATAAAAAACAACATTCCCCTCTTGCCTCTTTCGAGAGGCAAGAGGGGTGTGATATTCGCACATAGCTGCCTAAATCAAAAAAACTTTCACCAAAGTCCAACAGGCAACAACAACCCAAGCAGCACCCCTTACCGCAACATACACCTTTCTCCTATCCCAAAGAAGGTCTGGAAATATGTAATAACAAAACGCACACTACAACAAAAAAAGTTTTCATTAAAAAATTCAGACTGACTTCAAACAAGCTCTTGAAAATATTCTGTAATTCTGCAAAAGAATATACCTATCTGAAATCAAGAGAGTAAAAAAATTACCTCATTTTCGAGTAATGAGAGTGGGTAACCGTTCCAATTGCCGTGGTCTGCATCGCTTTACTTGTTCGGGTAACTCTTACAGATGTAAGAATACAAAACTAAATTGAGAATATCCCCTTTGCACATGATTTTATTAAATTGAATAAACATCAGGCGGATATTTTGTCTTTATTGCTGTTCCCATTTTGTACCTTTGCAAAAAGGATAAGTTTATGGAAAACATTATCAGAAAGATAAGAATGTATTATCCGGTTTCAGATGAAGCGCTGGAGGCATTGGTATGCCTTTTCGAGAGATTTGTATTTCCATCCAAAACAATCATTATCCATGCCGGGAAACTAGACAGGAAGGTTTATTTCATCGAAAAAGGCATCACTCGTTCTTATGTCTTACACAATGGGAAACAAATAACGACATGGTTCTCTAAAGAAGGTGACACCGCCTGTGGCTCATGGGACTTATACCGCCACAAAGCTGGCTTTGAATATGTAGAAACGTTGGAAGAAACCATAACCTATTCTATTTCAATAGGGCAACTAAATGAATTGTATCGATCTTACATCGACCTCGCAAACTGGATGCGGGTGTTGCAGCAAGAAAACTTCCTCCGTTTACAAGACATACATATCCGCCGATTAAACTGGTCTGCCCAAAAACGCTATGAACATCTGACTAAAGAATGTCCCGAACTTTTCCAAAGGGTAAACTTGGGATATATAGCTTCTTTTCTAGGCATCACACAACAGTCATTGAGCCGGATAAGGGCTAATGGCCATTTTTTAACATAGGGTAAATTCAGAATCAAATCTTGCCGCTATCTTTGCAAACGGATTAAATTGCATATAGGATGAAAACAGAATACGAGAAATGTTTGGCGGGCGAACCTTTTATTGGAAGCAAAGACCCGAAGATAGTGGAGACAATTTTGCGTACAAGGCGGCTGTTGGCACAGTTCAATGCCATAGATTATGCCGACACAGAGCACAAGCAAGCCTTGTTGCGCGAGATGTTCGGCAGCATGGGAAAGGGAGTGCATGTGGACATTGACTTCCATTGCGAATACGGGAAGCATATTTTTATCGGGGACAAAGTGATTATCAACATGAACTGCACTTTCGTGGACAACAACCGCATTGATATCGGCAGCAATGTGTTGATTGCTTCCAATGTGCAGATATATACAGCCACTCATTCTACCAAAGTAAATGAACGCATGGTGCAAGACTGGTCGGAAGGCGAGGAAATATGCCGCACATACGCCTTGCCCGTCAAGATAGAAGACGGCGTATGGATTGGCGGAGGTGCTATCTTATTGCCAGGGGTCACTATCGGCAGGAACAGCGTCATCGGGGCAGGCAGCGTGGTGACTCGCAGTATTCCTGAAAATTGTGTGGCAGTGGGCAATCCTTGCCGTGTAATTAAGCAGATTGACAACGAAACCTGACAGATGACAGCGATGAGAAAATATAAGCATATCATATTTGATATTGACGGTACGTTAATTGATACGGAAGAAGCCATACTTCAAAGCCTGAAAGACACTGTATGGGAAATACTGCATAAAGATATTGAAACGTGTGAACTAAAATTTGCACTTGGGATACCGGGAAGCGTAACCTTGCGCAAATTAGGCATAACGGACACTGAACGTGCCAATGTCAGATGGAATGAACATCTGCTGAAATATAAATCCCGTATCCGACTTTTTGACAACATCCCGCAATTATTGGACAACTTGAAAATGAATGGCTATGGATTGGGCATAGTTACGTCCAAGACCCGAAATGAATACATGGCTGATTTCGCTGTCCCTTTTGAATTATCTGATTATTTTGGCACTGTAATATGCGTAGAAAATGCCGCTCGCCCAAAACCTTTCCCAGACCCTTTGCTGACATATCTTAATGCATCCGACATGAATGCCGAGGATGTTATTTATATAGGAGATACCATTTACGACAGCCTGTGTGCACAAAACGCAAGGGTGGATTTCGGATTTGCCGCATGGGGAAATGCGGAAACTCAAGAAATACCGGCAGATTATATCTTCAAAAGACCTGTGGATGTACTGCTTTCGCTGTTAGAAAATAACAGTAGGATTTCCAAGAACGACATATATGATTTACTCAATTCATACAATATCTGTTATGAAGTGACAGAACACAAAGCTGTTTACAATATGGCTGAACTCTCTAATATATCGTTTCCTTATCCTGAATCCATTGCTAAAAATCTATTTGTATGCGATGACAAGAAATGCAATTATTATCTAATAACGATAAAAGGTGACAAGCGAGTGGATTTAAAGGCATTTAGACACACATACGGCACACGTCCATTAAGTTTGGCAAAAAAGAAAGATTTGAAAAAAGTTTTAGGACTTACACCTGGATCTGTCACACCTTTGGGCATACTGAATGACAAGGAACACAAGACGCATTTTTTCCTTGATAAGGATTTCTTGATTCCACCATCCATCATCGGTGTACATCCAAATGAGAATACTGCCACTATATGGTTAAAAGCTGAAGACTTGCTGCGTATAATAACAGAACACATGAATCCAGTAAAGATAGTTCCTTTTAATTGATGAGATAACCAACAGAAGGATAGCAAGCGATTTTGGTCTGCTGAAAACACAAACTTGCTATCCTCCTGTTGACATTGTTTATAATCCCAAACCCTTACCCTTTTTAAGCGGTGCCCTTGATAAGCGTTACACATCATTTCCACCGTGACATACGCCTCACGGTCGGATATGCGTTGGTAGTGCTTGATGATTTGTACCTCGATATCGTCAGGCGTAAGGTTCGTTTCCCTTGCTTCTCGGCTCTTGCCCTTGACACAGTTGCTCTTTGCGTCCCAAAGCTCCTTTGCGATGCTCCGCTTGCAATTGAACTGCGCCACCGTACCATTGATTGTAACCCGTCCCATAATGGGGACAATTCCGCTCTTCTCCTTGCTGCCGTTCGCATAAAACAGCACGCGAAATACGCTCTTTGTCATACTCATCCTTTTTTGAGTGCAAAATTATAAATCAGCGAGTTAAACCTCGACAAGCGAATCAATGCAGAACGGCGTAAATAAAACGGAGACTGTTAAATCTATACTTTCAACGGGTAACGATTAAGAATTTGTTCTTTTGCCGTAATCCGCTTTGAAACGCTTTTCAGCCCTCTGCCCAACTTTCATGATTTTCTCCTAACTGCTTAAATCTCAAATTCCATTGCGTTAATCTGCTGGTTTTGTTCGATTATTCCAGCGATATTATTTATTTTTGCATTCTACAGATTTATCCTCATTCCAAATCTCTATGTACTCTTTACATACATAGAGACTCGAAATGACACTGTGAAATAATTACAGAACAAAATCACATACAATTATGAAAACAAAAGAAGTACCTGTATTGCTCCTGACCGGTTATCTGGGCAGTGGGAAAACAACTCTGGTCAACCATATCCTTTCCAACGAACGCGGTATCAAATTCGCCGTTATAGTCAACGATATAGGAGAAGTCAATATCGATGCCGACCTCATACAGAAAGGCGGCATCGTTGGCAAAAAAGACGACAGCCTTGTGGCTCTCCAAAACGGCTGTATCTGCTGTACCCTGAAGATGGACTTGATAGAACAAATCAATGACATCCTGAAAATGAACCGTTTCGACTATATCGTTATTGAAGCCAGCGGTATTTGCGAACCGGCACCCATAGCACAAACCATCTGTTCCATCCCCCGTATGGGAAAAGAATACACCCAATTCGGTACCTGCCGTTTAGACTGTATCGTTACTGTGGTAGATGCTCTTCGGTTGCAAAGCGAATTCGCCTGTGGCAAAGAACTGACCCGTAAGAATATTGACGAAGAAGACATCGAGAATCTCATCATACAGCAAATCGAATTTTGTAACATTATCCTGTTGAACAAAGCCTCCGAAGTGCAACCTGAAGAATTGGAACGCATCAAACAAATTATCCATACACTACAACCCGGAGCCGAAATTATCGAATGCGATTATGCCAATGTTGACCTCGATAAAATTATACATACGGAAATGTTCAATTTTGAACGCGTAGCAACTTCAGCAGGATGGATTCGAGAAATAGAGCGTCAAGCTACCGAAGAGGAAGAAAAGGAAGCCAAAGCTCATGAGCACCACCATCATGAACATAAACACGAACATGAACAAGAAGAGCACGAGCACGAGCACCATCATCATCACCATCATCACCCCGAAGGTGGTGAAGTAGAAGAATATGGTATCGGGACTTTTGTCTATTACCGCCGCCCGGCATTCGATATACACAAGTTCGACCGTTTCATTGCCACAAAATGGCCACGCAACATCATCCGGGCTAAAGGAGTTTGTTACTTCAGCCACAACCGGGATATGTCATTTCTTTTCGAGCAAGCCGGAATACAAAAAAAATTGACCGAAGCAGGACTTTGGTATGCCACAGCTTCTGAAGAAGATCTTATCCAACTTCTGAGCCAAGAACCGGGATTGTTTCGCGACTGGGACGAAAAATACGGCGACCGTATGCAAAAAATCGTTTTTATCGGTCAGCATCTGGACAAAGAACAATTGACGCGAGACCTCGACGAATGCCTTGAATAAGAAATTTTAAAACAAACCGCAAAGCGAGAGCAAAGGTTCAAACTTGTTTGAAGAAGTATGCCGAGCCGCCGCGTTCGTTGAAATGAAATTAAAACAATACATAAATAATGAAGTTGCTTCAAAATGGAAGCTGAAAGTTTAGAATCTTATCGGCTGAAGCACTAAAGAGAACATCCCCCTGTTTTACCCTAATTCATTAAAATACAAGGTAAAAACAGAGGGATTTTTATACAGTAACTTATATATCTACGTAAGAGCCCGCTTTTTCTATTTTTAATCACTTATTACAAACACATCTTGAAAATCTCCTCGATATCACTTTGCGCAATAGGCTTAAAGCCCTGTAATACATCTCCACCACAAGCTTTTCTTGCCATTACAGGAAAATCTTCGACCCGGATACCCACCTCGGTAAATGTCCGCTTCAACCCCAATACATCGAACAAGAATTCCGACAACTTTTCAATACTTTGCTTGGCTATAGCCATAGGCTCCTGATTAGCATCGATACCGAAGACATTCACTCCAAACTGCACATATTTCGAAACCGTTGTCTCATCCAAACAATACTCCAACCAACGCGGAGTAAGAATGGCAAGTCCCAGACCATGTGTAATATCATAGATAGCCGACAACTCATGCTCCATAGGATGGCAACTCCACGCCTGCTGTTTACCACCATTGACAAACCCGTTAATTGCCCATGAAGAAGTCCACATCAGATTGGCACGAGCCTCATAATTCGTCGGGTCCTTCATAGCTATCGGTGTGTATCGGATAATAGTTCTCATCATTCCCTCCATAAAACAATCCAGCATAAAAAGGTCCTGGCTCATATTGAAATAAACCTCCATAATATGCGACATCATATCAGCAGCCCCGCAAGCCGTCTGATAGGGACTTACCGTATACGTGTTTGACGGATCGAGAAAAGAAACTTTGGGAAGCAATGGACTGGCCATACGTCCTATCTTGTCCTTAGTCTCCGGATTACTGATAACACCGCCTGCATCCATTTCAGATCCCGTTGCCGACAAGGTCAAAACCGTAACAATCGGTAACGCCTTCTCTACCGGAGCCCAGCGACTGAAAAACTCCCACGGATCAAAGTCCACGCAGGCACCGGCAGCCATCCATTTCGTAGCATCTATCGTCGAACCCCCACCGACTGCCAATAAAACATCTATCTTCTCGTCCTTACAAATCTGGGCACCCTGTCTTACACTATCAATACGGGGATTCGGTTCTATACCGGACAACTCAAACACCTCCAAGCCTGCCTTCTTCACTTCATCCATAACCGCATCATAAAGCCCAATCTTTTTTATAGAACCACCACCATAAGTCAGCAACACTCGTTTCCCGTATCTGCTCAACTCTGCACCCAAATGGCACAATTGATTCTCTCCAAAATAAACCTTGACCGGAATATCATATACAAAACTATTCATATTACACATTATTTTTATAGTTAGTAAATCTCAATATATCACTTCTGCAATTATATCGTTATTGATACATGCAAATATCAACAATTTTTCTCAAATAAATAGTAGATAAATTACAGCTTATATTACCCAAATTACAGTTTATACCATGCCCTACAACCTGGCTCCTAAACGGGATAAAAATAAACAAATAAAGAATCAAGTATTTATTAAGAATCTACCCGAATTTTGCTCGGGTCAGGAGTGAGAGTTTTTCTTTCGAGGATATTTTTCTGTTTCTAAAAGGAGGATAATAACTATCTGATGAGTGAAAACCGGAAAAAGGCAAAAAGAAAACGCAAAAATAACTGGATGATATTTTCTTATTGGAAAATGTAGACTCTAAAAATGTTTAAAATAAATAACAAAAAAAGAAAAGCAAACACAAAACTGTTATATTTATATAGAACATTCAAAAACCGGATTGGAATCTTGTCCAAAACAAAGAACTATAAATGCTTCTATAGAAATTAATTAAACAAATTTTTAAAATTACAAATATGAACATTACCGATTTAAATACATCTGAATTTGTAACAAAAGTAGGAAATTATAAAACATATCCCGATAATTGGAAATACATAGGGCATAAACCCTGTATAGTGACATTTCATGCTCCCTGGTGCGGCTACTGCAAAGCTCTATATCCTATCTTGGAAGAAGTATCCGAAGAATACAGCGACAAAGTAGATTTCTATCGAATAAACGTAGACGAAGAAGAGGCACTGGAAACAGCTTTCGACATAGAAAAGATTCCCACATTACTACTCTGTCCGGTAAAAGGAAAAGAAACAATGACTTTAGGTGTTATGGGAAAAAAAGAATTGAAAAAATTGATAGAAGATACATTACTCAAATAATTTCTATTAAATATATAAATAAATATAGATAAATTAAATATTATACTGATAGTTTACAATAATATACCATATTTATATTTATTTTTTTAGATATATATACCTGATATAATTAAAAATAATTTGTTTATATTTGTCCGAAAATAGTAAAATAAAACAATATTTTTTATAAATAATAGACGGTTTTTGGATATAGAATTTTTCTATTCTTCGGATTATCCTTATCGTCTCAACAGGTATATATTACATATGAAATGCACAAAAAAGAAAAAGAAAAATAACAATAAATACAAAAATTCGCAATATGACAAGTTGAATAGAAGAATGGGCATAATCGTGTTTATTTTGATACTTATTCTTTTTTTCCTGTTAGCATATTTTTCTTTCTCGGAAACAAAATAAACTGGAGCAACATATCTGTTCCCCTATGAACCTTCCCAATAATTCAGAAACTGGTATAACAAAGGCCGAGGTATCCCAATCATGGAAATCTGCCTCAGCCACAACACCCTACTTGTCACCAAGTACAGATAAATAACGTTGTAACGAGGCAACTCCCACTATAACAAATTTAGTAAAATACAAAATAACATACTATATTACACAAATTAAAGGAATATACTATTTTATACACAATTATCACCCTTCAGAGTAGAGCCGTATCTAAAAAAATAAAAAACACCCATAATAACATACTATGAGTGCTATACAGTAGCGGATTCGGCTACAAAATACAGAAAATAAAAGAAAACAAAATACAAATAAAGAACAATAAATCAACTACATACATGCAAACTGTTTTCTTTTTATTTCTTTTATTTGTTACACTTTTTCTAAAAATGTTACACCTATGTTACACCCATAATAAACTATTATCTTATATTTGCAATAAAAGGAAATATAAGAAAAGAAGACATGGCGAAAAACAGTATTAAAGTAACAGACAATCCCAAACTATTAAAGAAAGTTTTATCAGACGGCAATTACTCTTTATACCTTGATTTTTATCTCGGTCGTATAAATGTGACTGACCCCATAACTGGAGAGATAAAAAGCAAAGTACAACGCAAAAGAGAATTTCTAAAATTAACGTTATATTCAAAACCAAAGACCATGTTTGAGAAACAATCAAATAAAGATACTCTTGAGCTTGCAATGAGAATAAGAGCTGAAAGAGAAAAAGCACTAAAAGAGAATAGATACGGCTATAAGATAAAAAAAGTAAAAAATGTGAACTTTATTAACTATTTCAGTGTTTATTATGAAAAATACGATAAAAAAGATAAACGATTAGTAAAGGGAGCCTTTTGCCGGTTTAAAGACTTTCTAAAAGAGTATTATCCCAAAAATCAAGATATGATATTACCGGAACAAATAAATAAGGAATTTGTAGAACGGTTTGTTAGTTACTTACAAAGTCGAAGTAAAGGAGAAGGAGCAAGTAATTATTACACTAAATTTAAAATGTGCATGAAAAACGCCTATGAAAACGGAATAATAAGAAAAAACCCCTGTACCGGTGTAGTCTGCAGAATAGACAAAGGCATTTTAAGAAAAGATGTTTTAAGCCTTGCTGAGCAAGAACTACTTATAAAGACCACATACAAAGGGCAAAATCAAGAAATACGAAAAGCATTTATATTCTGCCTTTATACCGGGATGCGTTTCTGTGATGTAAAAGAGTTGAAATACTCAAATATTGACTATGGGCATAGGCTGTTATCCTTTGAGCAGCTAAAGACAAAAGGTCATAGTGCTAACAGCGGGGTTGTAATACCTCTAAATGACAGCTTATTGTCTTTAGTAGGAACTCCACCAGAAGACAGAAACGGTGTTATACAGCCCAATAATTATATATTCCATTTGCCCAGCCATACTATGTGTTTAAAGGCTCTTAGACATTGGACGGAAAAAGCAGGGATAACAAAACATATAACCTGGCACTGTGCCCGACATTCGTTTGCAGTCAATATACTTGGCAATGGTGCCAATATTAAGACCGTAGCAAGTCTTTTAGGGCATTCAGGTTTAAAACATACTGAAAAATATACAAGAGCAGTAGATGAGTTAAAAGAAGCAGCTATAAACAGTTTACCAGATTTTAAGTTATGAGAAAAGGATTGCCAAGAGCTAAAGTAGAAAAAATTATATCGGACTTAACCACAGAGAACGGATATATCTGCAAAAGTGAATTAATAAAGCGCATAAGCCGGCTAAAAATAGAAGATATACCCTCCGAAAGAATAAATAACTTATCAGAAATAAGAACGAACTTAATTAATTTTATCAACAACCCGAATAAGTTCCCAGAAGTAAAACTCGATCCCCCCGAATATTCCTATAAACAAGTAGAAAAAAAAGACCTCTGCCATATATTAGGCATCAGCCATCCGACATATTACCGCTGGGTTAGAGAATTTGAATTTATGAAAAAGGCATATAGGGGAGCAGATTTTTACGACTTAGGTATATTATTAGATGAATTGAATAAAATAGTCATAGACAAAAAGATAAAGACATATAAAGAAGTCAAAAAAACAAAAGATGCATTAGATATGATAACTTTACAAATAAAATAAATACCCTTTGTTGCGGTGTTGCGGTTGCGACAACATTTTACTTTCTGATTATTAGCAAGATAATTACAAAATAGCCGCAACATTAAATTTTATGGTATTGGATAATGCAGTATTTGGAAATATAATATATCGAATCATCATTTAATAAAAAAGGGGCGTTTTGAACGTCCCTTAATTCATTTCCATGCTTAATAATTGCTTAGCTGTTAAAAATCCAGTAGTCGATAATATATTGTCTTGCTTCTTCTTTGTAATCTACGTTATATATTTTGCAAGCCTCATCTTCAGTCATTGCTTCAAAAGCTTCTAATTCTTCGTTTACGTTATCAAAATTGTATGTGTCCATTGTCGTATTATTTTATATTTTTGTTATTGTTTATATTGACAATACAAATATATTGATAATATATATACTTACAATATATGTATAGTTAAAATATATTAATATGATAATATTTGTATTTACATTGAATTATATTTTGTCAATACAAACAACATTTTTATATTTGCAGAAAAAATTAAAGTATATGAGTATAGATATTGACACTTTATTAAAGGAGAAAAAGCTGTCGAAAACAGACATAGCTAAAAGAATGGGATTAAGTAGGGAAAGCTTATACCGCATATTATCCGGGAACCCGACACTCGATAATATAAACAAGCTGGCGGATGCGATAGGCTGCCCGGTTGCAGAACTGTTTGAACAGCCCAACAAAGACAATCTTACTTTGACATGCCCCCATTGCGGAAAGCCGATAAATATAAAAGTAGAATAGCCGTTACAAACAAGTATTCACCTTTGAGGGTGAAACGGCACTTAAAAAATAACAGCAACACTGCCAGCAGAAGATTAACAAAAACAAGAACGCCCGGCTATCCGTCACAGACAACCGAGCGCAAATAATTGATAGTGCAAAGATATGAATAAAAAGATAAATGTACCAGATATTCCACTATGTATCAATATAATCAGACTTCAATCTTATTTGCTTGCTCCTGATGAGGTGGTTTTATTTGATTGGTTCGTGGTGAAGCAAACTTCTTTCAAGTATAAGGAGTTTCACTATTCCCAAGCAAGGATAGAGGAAGAAACAAGAATAAAGCGTACCCGACAAAATGTTATTGTCAGCAAATTTAAAGAATTGGGCTTCTTATCTTCTCAAGTAAGAGAAAACAAAGAAACACGTGGTAGGGTCAATTATTTCAAGGTGAATTTTGAAGTATTGGCCGACAAAGACGTATTGAGTGAAATAATAAATGAAAACGAGGCGATATTTAAGAATTTCATGCAATACATGAAGTATCTTTCATCTGAACAAAGAAAGTCGTTAAAATCGAAAAAGGATGATTCTTTTGATAAGGAAAGAGCTGAGCATATCTATAAACTATTGAATGAGACCTATGAAAAGAGGCGTATAATGTATAACGATGGCGATTTAACTGAAAAAAAGCCCCAAAGAGCAAAATCAAAGACGCAACTTCAAAGAAACAAGCCCATTGAAAAGAAGCTAATTCGCTTGTCGCAATCATACAATAACAATGCAATTTGTCACGCTTTTACAGCTTATACTGATTCTGTATTCAAAGGTGAAAAATTCCCAGAAAATTTTATGAACTATTTTTTGTCTTATGATGATACTACGGATTCATTCAAGGTGTTTGAATACTATCTTAATTATTTTAATTTACATTATGGGTATGACAATACATAATTTAATGTAAGTTGACCGTACTTAAACTTTATACTTTAATAAAATTTCTATATTAAACTTTATTATTCTTTTGTATGTTGAAAACTGCACAACTATTGTAGAAATCTACATATAGTTTTGTAGAAATCTGCATATTCATTTCAGAAACCTACAAATGAAAATATTTATTTGTAGAAAACAACAAATAGAACTATTTAAAATAAAGTTTTTAAGTCGAATATTTAGTTAAATATACAAACCTACCTTTATTTAAGACGTTATAAATATGCTACTATATCAAGTTTAAAAAAAATGTCTTAAAATAACAATAAAAAACTTTTAGCTTTACCCATAAGGCTATTATTGTGCAGTTTATATCAAACATTGATGCGATTGTTGCAACAGATTTAACAAAGGCGGAAATAATTCTTTTTGTAATTTGTCAGTCATTGCGGTAATTAAAATAGTTATTGCATACATTACGCCTATTATTGTCTACAATAACCCCGTTATAACCTCGCTAATGTATGCAATAATAAAGGGACACAGCAAAAGACACGGGCCAGGACACAGTAATTAATAAGATACTCAAAGAGTTAAAAGAACTTAGGACACAGATAGAGACACAGCAAAGGACACAAACTACTGATGAGGTGTAATTCATGGAAAATATAAGTTCTGAATAAATCAGCTTTTCTTCGGAATTTATTTCAAAATTCCTGAAAAATACGATATTATTCCTGAAAAATCGCGCAAAATTCCAGAAAAATACCTCAAAATTCCAGAAGAATCGAGAAAAATTCTGGAAGAATACCTCAAAATTCTTGAAGGTTGCCGCAAAGTAAAGTAAATAAAGAAGAAATATTTTTTTGTTGCTTAAATAATTTAAGTAAAAACCGAGTAAAATCCCCCAGACTTCAAAGACTCATGTATATTTAGTCATGAGAGCCATTTTTTAGCAGCCAGATGGACTTTTTTATGATTTGGCGAACAATTTATCATTCTACAAATAAAATCGATTATACGGCCTCAAAATAGCGTTTATCAATGTCTCCATTTGTTGGGTTAATTATCACACACACAATAACAGTATTTTTAGCCCCGTATTCAAACGATTTATGTTTTGTGGTATAATTAATCATTCAAAATAATAGAATTGAATACAGAGCCCCAAAATGCCCTCATCGTTGATTTTATTTTTTGTAAGGAGGTGAGCAAAAGAATTTCTTTTTTTTATAAGATACGAAAAATCCGTTTTTTTATCCAGTAATACATTTGTGGCTGATTGAGAATGTGGATTATGTAGGGTGTAAAGATTTTCACACCCCGCAATGCGGTGAACTTATACCGCTACAAGACAACAACGGCAGTAAAGCCGTCAATGCAAGAGACCTCCACTCTTTTCTTGAAAGTAAACAACAATTTGCTGACTGGATTAAGAATCGTATCGAAAAGTACGATTTAGTTGAAAACGTGGACTATGTAGTATTTCATAATTCTATGAAAAACCTCGAAGGAGGTCGACCGCAGATTGAGTACGCCCTTACCATCGACGCGGCCAAAGAGGTTTCCATGATTCAGCGTAGCGAGAAAGGAAAAGAAGCCCGGACAAGAGAGTTTATTGCACAACGCGCGCGTGAGAGGGTTTGACTTAATTGACTGAACTCTCTTTTCTTCCTACATGATATCCGACCCCATCAAACGGGCGGAGAAATGGATTGAGGAAGAAAAATAAAGGGATGTGAATTCGTTCACCCCCCTTTACCCCTGTTATGCCGAAAAAATGCACTATTCAAGAAATGTAACACTGTCTATAAAACTGCGGATATATATATATTAGAAAGCTGAGTATTACGTTACATTTCTCTGCTATAAAGATACAGCTTTTTTTTGATATAGCAAATTTAATAAACAATTCACGCCCGCCCACGCGCTAATACTTCACTTAATTCACTATATATACTTTTCTTTTCACAAAAATATGATGGCCCAAGTCCAATGGTAAAGGCGATTCCTATAAAATAAATATACTGTACTCCTTTTTTATAGGATTGGCAAAATTGGCATTTTCAAGCCATCTATAATATGTTTTTAGCGGTTATAGTCACACACATTTTTTAATGCTTTAGATAATTTAGAAAATTATATATAGCCGTTTTTCAACCGATTTTACGCGCGTATGACCCCAAAAAAATCTTAGAAACGCTTGTTTTCAGCTTGTTTTCTCTGTGCTTTAGCGAAAGTTACAGGAGCATCTACGCGCCCACGCGCTAATACTTCGGATAGTTCGGTTAATTTATTTTTTATCTCCCCAGTCTACAATACTCCAGAAGATAAAAAAGCCCCGAACCGATATAACCGGAACGGGGTTTCACTGTCTTAATTAAACGGTCACGCTTCACAGCGGTACACTATCTTTAGAAAGTAGCTGCGGAAAGTTCTTTAGATATTCGTTCCACCGCTATCCTTATCTTATCGTATTGCTTTTGTCCGGCTGCTGTCACCCCGGAAGTGTACTGCCTCATCAATGAAGCATTGATACCTGCCAACTCTGCCACTTTGGTAACATTCAGAAATGAGAAGTAGTTGAAAAAAGACTGCATATCATATTTGTAAATAAACTCCAGTTTCGGCACTTCCTGTCCTTCTTCTGCCTGCATCTCCTTTATTTCTTCATATACTTTTATCATATCCTTTTTGGCCGCTTCTGCCGTATCTCCATATCCAGCCAAACCAAAGCCGGGCAAATCTTCCTCAACAAAGCATGAGTAATACCCATCGCTCGCCTTTTCCATGATAACAGTTACTTTCATATCCATTGTATTAAAATAGGAGTACGGCACTATTACCGCACCCCGTTGCCTCAACAAAAAAAACGACCTTTTATCCATGAAGCGCAAAAGGCAGGGGGATTTTACTCCCCCAAAAGAACCTTTCTTGCTTTACGTTCCATTCCGATGGGTACTTCTTGTTTGCCATGTCTTGACAAAGCAAATTTGTTTCCCGTTTTAGGACTGAACCAAATATCATGGTTAGCCCCATGTCTAAGAACGTAACAACCTGCTGCGGTAAGTTCCGCAAAAAACTGATTGTACTTCATAATGTAAAAGACCGTTTTTTATTAAGACAATGCAAATATAGCGTTTTTGTTATAAATTACCAAATAAAAACATAACTATTTTGCTATATTTATGAAAAAGCTCATATCTCCATTGGAACAAAGTCTTTTGTTTTATTGGTTGAGGCTTTCGGATTGCTTTTTATCTGTTTCTTTTTACTTTTGTTGTCAAACTTTTAAATCAGCCTCCAAATAGTCTATGATTCTTTTTACAGCATTGCTTTTTATTTTAAATTCCCGGCTCAATTCTTCTATTATCAAGGATAAAGTTTTACCTTCTTGCATTTTCTGCTTATATGCTTTGAACAAATCTAAGTCTTTAACGCTCTCACTACTCAACCCATTTCGGTGTAGGCATACGAACACTTTTTTATATAACATCAATAATTCATAAGCTTTCATCAAAATATATTTATTTAGTTATCCATTCAGTCTACTATATCCTCCTCTCTGTTTGCTAAAGGTACCTTGGTATCAATAACCGTAACATTCAGACTGATTTTTTCATCTCCTGAGGTTATATCTTGTATTTGTTTATCCCTCCATTTGCTGGGCTGCCTATTTTTCAGCCAGAATATAGCTGCTGAAGTATCGGGCGGGTAGTGTTCTGTATATTCTTTAGAGTCTGTTATAGCCCCCTCATAAACTGCAAATTTAGTAGCCTTGCAATCATAGCCCAAAGCACGTTTATATAGTTTTTCAGCAACATTTGCATCGGCTTGGTTTTTACCTTTTTTTATGGACTCAAGAAATTTCGGCTCTTTTTTCTTCCAGCTGTTAATCGTTTGTTCTGAAACATTAAAAAAATCAGCTATTTCTTTATCTGTTGCACCCAGTAAACAAAGTTTAAAGGCTTGCTCTGAATACTCATCTTTAAAATTTGATTTGCGTCCTCTCTTTTTAGAGGATTCTTTATTCTCATTATTTTTCATAATTACAATATTTATAAGGTCGGTATTTTAAGCCCCTATAATACATACATATTATAGAGGCTATTGCAATTTTCATGCTGTGCCTAAGTTTTCCAAGGTTTCTACTCTGTTATTTACTGTGTCTATTTCCGATACGCTTACTACGGGGTTGGGCAAAGAGGATGCGCCTTTGGCAAATGCCCGCGCTAACATGTCTTCACCTATCTGCTGATTGTTATCTACCGTTACACTAATAGGAACTCCACCTCCTGCAACATTCATAGCTGAAAGTAAAGGTGCAAACATAGAAGTCGCTCTTGCCGTTATTACACTTTCCCCGTTACTCAGCCGGGCATTAATACTGTCACTCGTTCCGCTACCTGGGCCGGAAACATAACCGTCGCCATTAAAGATTCCTCCGGTAGCGAATTTTGCAGATTTTATGGACTTCATTGCCGTTGACATTACAGCAGTAACGGCTCCAACTACCGTACCTATTGCCGTCAGCATCTCTATCCACGAAAAGGAAGACTTTGTTACGTTTTTTACGGCTTGGGCTATCGCTACACCTTGAGCTATACTAACCTCTGCTATAGCTAATACTTTGGCTAATTCTGCCATGGCTTCATTATCTCCGGCAGCTTGCTCTATTAAATCAGAAAGGTTTCCTGCTATTGTTGCTAAGGCATTGGCTTTCTTTTGTTGTATATCAATTTCCCGATTGGCGATTTCTTCTTCTGCATCTGCTAAGTTCTGCATTGCTTCAAGCTGGCGAGCTCTAAACTCTTCGTTTGATTCTCCTTCCAACTGATGCAAGCTGTCAAGTTCCTGCTTTCTTAATTCCAATTTGATTTGCAGTTCGTCCTCTCCTTGCAATTTGGCCTCTGCTATGCGGTTCTCAAATTCTAATCTGACCGCCTCGGCTTGTTTATTTGCAATTTCCTGCTGCCTCTGTACAACGAGTTCGGATTCTTGTTTTGCATATTTATCGCGGATAAGCTGTTTTTCCTGTTCTGTTATCTCCGTATTCGACAGTTCTGCATTCATTTGTAATTCTAATTGCTGTTTACGCAACTCGAATTCTTTTTCAGAACCTTCTTTTACCGTTGCAAGCATTAACTCAATGCGCCTTTGTTCATTGCTTATTTGTTTTTGTATTTCTTCATTGCTCAAAGTATTTAAATCGTTCTGCCTTTGCTTTTCTAAAGCCACTACTGTTTGATTTATTGCCTCTCTTGCTTTTTGTGTAAGGTCTTTTTCTTCTGACAGTCTTTTCTTTAAGTCCTCTATTTGCCTGTCATAGGACAAATTTATTTCTTTCCTTTGTTTTTCTATACCGTCTTTAAGTGTTGCAAGCATGGCATCTTCTGCCTGCCTTATTGCTTCGATTTCTTTTGTTTTACGATTAATCTCTGCATCTGATGCCTCTTTGCGGATAGTGTTTAATTTGTTTTGTTGCTCTGTTTGTCTTGTATAACTACTTTCTTGTAATTCTTGAAGTTGATTAAATTGTTCTCTAAATTGTCTAAGGTCTTCTATTGTACTTTCCGAAAGGCCTAACTTACTAATTACTTCATTCGCCTCAATAGCTCCAACTTTTATTTCTTGAATAACTTTTCTTACTTCTTCGTTCATTTCTGCATATCCCAAAGATGCGGCTAATCTTTTTTCTGCTAATTCAGTTTGTTCCTTTAAATCTTTTTGTTCGAGTTCGTAGGCTTTTTGTGCGGCTTGCATTCTTTCTTCAATAGATTTTGTCGTATCATCGCTCAGTTTTTTTAACGCTTCTATATCGGCTTTACTTGCTGCCCGCCTCATACTCAACATAACCTCTTGTTTGTCCAATTGATTTTGAACCTCTTTCAGCTTAACGGATAGAGATATTTCCTCCCGTAATTCGTCATTTATTCCTGAAACAGCGGCTTTGGCATCCTCTGCCGCTCCTTTAAAGTCTCCGGAAAAGACTTTTACAATTGCACTGCCTAATTTTGCCAGTCTGTCCAGAAAAACATCTACAATTGCACTTACTGCCGAAAATGCTTTGCTTAACTGCTCTGTCCCTTTTTGCGTTCTTGTAAAGTATGATATTAAAGTCCCCAATGCTATAACTAAAACTCCTATCCCCGTCGATGCAAGAGCCAATGTCAAAACTTTTAATGAAGTAGAAAGGACATTGGATGATACTGCTGCTGCTTTTGCTGCCCCTGACAGTTGAGAAGCCGCTTCTGCGTTTGATTTATATTTTTCTGATATTAGAGATAATTCTCCTTTTATGTCATTCAAATATTTGCTAAATGTGGATGTCGTTTCTATTAACGTTTGTATTTGGGAAATAAAAGGCAAATTAGCTTCTGTAGCTTTGGTTATAGATTCTGTATAATTCCCGACATTGCGATAAAAACGACCTGTTTCTTCCTCGGCTCCTTTTAATTCTTCTGTGATTGAATTTATCTGTTCTTTTAATTTAACTCCTGTACTCGATTCTCGTTCTGCCTTACTTAAAGAGTCATATTCTGAATTTAGGCTGCTTAATTGGGCCCGTAATTGTTTAAGGCTTCCGGATTGCTCATTTTCAGCTTTAATATTATTTCGTATCTCTTTTTGTAAAGTCCTTATAGTATCGTTGTATTCTTGTGTCTGTATCTTTGAAGCCGTTATAGACTTGTTATACTCCTCTTGTGTAATGTTTCCGGCTTTAAGCTGGTCTTTGAGTTCCTTTTCTGTGTTTTTTAATTCTTGAATTTTCTGTAAATATTGTGATATTCCCTTAAGGGCATCCTCATAATTTACTTTTATATCTAATATCCTTTCTGTTGTTTCTTGGTCTGCCATAATTGTTATAATTTTAATAGTTGAACTGTGCTTGCTTTATCTCCTGTTTTCAAATTTATTATCGCAAAATATGCTCCGTACTGTCTGAAATAGACCGGAATCGTCAAATCGAGGGTATAGAGGTCATAATCAGACAATGCGCATTTTACAGAAATAACCCTTGGTTGCCTGATTATTTCCTGATACTTCGTATAATAACTATTTCTTAATCCCGATTCTCCGGAAAAAGACAGATAAGGCAGAAATAATGCTTTCCAGCCCTCTCCGGTAACATAATTGTCTACTAATATTCTGGGGGATATACCGCTATTCTCATTTATTTTGTCTTCCTCCTGTTCATAAAGTGATATAAATGCCATTCCGTTTTTTTCATCAGTTGCGGAAAAAGATAATGTAAACAAGTCTTGTGACGTTTCGAGATATTCATTGTCAACAGTCAAATAATCATCTGCATTGATGCTTACAGTATCATCTTCCTTATATCGCATCCAATTTTGTTTTGAATAACTGCCAAAGGTAAACTTCTGTTCCTCTGGAACGCGAGATAGAAGCTTGTTTGTCCAATCCCTTGCATTTACTTTATTATTGTACAATGTATCAATAGAATAAAGATTTATTAAATTAGGATTATCCGTATCCGGGTGAGCAAACAAACACATCATTTGCATGATTGATTTTAAGAAGTCTATTTGCTTTATATCAGGTAAGTTTATATCGATAGGGAATACTGTGCCGAAAGGGACTTCTTTTGTTTCGATGTTTTCAATATAAATTTTCCCATTTCCGTAATTATTTTTGCTATGCTGTTCTATATGGACAAATGTGCCTTTATCCATTTCAAAGGTACCATTGAAAGAGTAGCTATGTCCTTCCGGGGCTATCGCAATTTCTCTACCGTCAGAAAAAATTAGATAACAATTTTCGTTATCTGTGAATACATTCATATAGGCATTAAATCTAATTGTTACTTTTATATCCTCTGTGGCTTTTAATACAGCATATGAGCCTCCGTCTACTTGGTGATATAAAAATTCAATTGTATTAGTAGTTTTTATGAAATTATTTAACCCTACTGCTCCGTTTGCCCATAAGTCATCTACTATAACATCACAAGAGCAATAATTATGGTTAAAAGTATTTTCATCCGGATTATTTGATAATAACGGAATCCATAGTTTATCCAAAAGGTTTTTGGCTTCTGTATTGATGCTGTAATCCAATCCCGCATTTTCAAATATTTTATCGAATAAATATTTAACGGACACCACAGGGCGGGTATATCGTTTATCAAGTCCCATTCCAAAATCAATCTTGGAATAATGGATGTTTCCTTTTTCTGTAATACCTATTTCTATAGAATCGTCCCATTCTATATACTCTTCGCTTATACCGGTTATTTCCGTCATTTTCTTGTCACCGATATTGACTATTGCCGTACCGTTTCCCCATGTGGCGGCAACTTCAATTGAAGATGTACAGGCCAGCAGATAGGCATTCCCTCTTTGAATAATTGGCAACCCGTTTTTCCAGTATTCGCAACTTTTTTTCTGATATGGGAATAAGGATACAACATCAATAAGATAGGAGTTTTCTATGTTTTTTCTGTTGATTGCCGTAAAAGGCAATTTTATAGTATAACTCCGGTTCGGCTTCAGCTTGCTTATATCTGAAAAAAACGGGGATTTATAATCTAATGTAACATCCGTGTTGTTATCTACGTCGTATCGGTTACCGTCTATTATTATTTCTTTCATTGGTTGTTATTTTATGTATTAGTTTATATATAAATAGTTAGTTTAATAAATATGTCTTCTATCCTCAGAAGGGGTGCACTTTAGAATGATATCCCCTATTTTATTCCTACCTTTATGAATCATCTTTAAAAGGAGTTATCCCGTAGTCTTTGCATATCTCGAAAAACGAGCCAATCCCTATGTTTTTTATCGTTCGCAAAAGGTTATTGAACTTTTTTTCACATTCGTTGTATCTGTATTCCTGGTTCTGCTTGCTACAAATATGAAAAAACGGTCTCCCATTCTCTCCCAGTGAGGCTAAGGCACAACCGACTGTAAACCACGATTGATAATCGCCTGTTATGTCTATATGATTGGTTTCTATCTGTTCGCAACATCTTGCCACTTTGTCCAAAGTATCATTGTTATTCGTGTAGTGGTAATTAACCATCGGTCGGGGCTCTACATAATAACCTCCATACGGTATTGCATCGGTATTAATATAGGGTTCCACGTCATAAGACAAACAGCGCATTCGGGTTATATCTCCACAAGCATGGTCTATTACGAGCCCACATCGGGCAAAGTCCCGTTTCAGTTGTTCAAATTGCCCTTTATGATAATCCGGATATCGCAACGGGATAATCACAAAATAGCCGTTTCCGCTTACCGATAAACTGATATAAGCAATTTGAGGCAACTTTGAAAGCTCCTGTTTGACTTTATCCCAATTGTCTATATGTAAGTTGTCCTGCCTGTCAATATCCACACAGAGGAGCCCGGAATGTCTTACAAGGTTGTCCGATTTTCGTGTAGGAGAAAATATCCCGGATATACAAGCCTGGGGCAATTTCTTTTTAATCTCGTTTCGTTCCTCCTTGGTTGCCAGTAGACGCAATTGTTCAATCTCCGAAACATGTTTTTTATCAAAGAGAAATGCCCTCAACTTGCAGGTTGTGCCGTACACGTCTCTAACACCGTTGTAAACCGAAATTTCCGTATCAAAAATATCTTTCTTTTCCATGGTCTTAAAAGTTAATTCTTCGATAAACTTTCATTAAGTATAAGTTCATGTGCTGAAACGGGTTTAGATGCTAATTTTAAAAGCTGGAGAGCCATTTCTTTAGCCTCATCTTTTGTCATTTGAATAAAAATAGGCCGTTTGCCCGCTTCTACGTCTTTGCCGTCCTTCTGAAGGATTAAAGTCACCTCATCGGGCATTTGCCTTTTCCCTCTGCTGTCCGTTACAGTAACTTTGCATTTTACGACAGAAACCGTATAATCTGAATTTCCAAAACTGTTGTTCTTTTCCATAATTTTAAATTTTAATGCTTTTTTATTTTAATACCATAACTTAGGCTGTTACGCCTATTTTGTCGATATTTTCTTCATTATCAATATCTAAATCATTGCCGCAACCGCAACACCGCAACAAAGGGTATTTTTTTACTGCCCGGCTTACCATCTGCCGGCTTACCCCTATGGCATCCGCAAATGATTGTTTGCTTTTGGGATTACATGAATTGTAACACATGGCTATTAGTTGCTCTTTGGTAAGTTGTTTGGTCTCTGCTTGCTTTTTATTCTCCGTCAGCTTCATGTACACTTTTTCTGCACATCTCTCGAAGTAATCCATGCACCTTATAGAGTATTCCATTTCTTCGGGTAAAATATCGGTAGAATCCCATTTGTCCCCTAAAATATGTGTTACTCCGGCCCACCGTTCTATTATGATTTGAAGTTTGGCATAAACAGCGGCCATATATTCACCGGCAACTGCTTTTTTTGATTGCAGGCGGTTATAATATTCGATATAAAGCCGTTTAGCCTCATCTTTGATATAAAGAGCATTGAAGCCGGAATTTTCAAAATCGAAATCTAACAACTCGTTTATATACCTGTTCCATGCTTCGAATATTTCTTTAGGAACTCTGTTTTCCGAATACATTGCCGGGGGGACGCTATCAGGATAGACAAACAGCCATCTTTGATTAAATCCGCTGTTCATAAAATAATCACTTCCGAATATATTGGCAAGGATATCGGGCTGCGTCCCTCCTATGATTGACAGATAAGGCTCTTTTATTAATACCGGTGATTCTGTTTTCCGGTTGTTGACTATATCGTCAACGCTCCATATAGAAATGAGTTGAGGTATTTCCCCGCTTTTGTTGTACCGATTCACATTATACAGCATGGTCGCAATCTCATCCGATACAAGTAACACATTCGGGTTTTCAGATAGTGCTTTTATCCGGCTTTCCGGTGTACTGTCGCTTATTATCAGTTGCCGGAATACGGGTTTGGGTTCATCTTCGTTACCTTCTTTTACAGATGAGGCATATTTTTTCATTTCTTTTTGGAAAGAATCATAATTCAAAGAATTACGGTTGATTAGCGGCCTCAACACTTCCCTCATAGGGGTTGTTTTATTGCTTCCGCTCGGTGCCACCAAACAAGTAAAGAAGGGTAAATAATTTTTATATCTTCCGTCATATACACACACCTTTTTCCCTATTGTTGCCGATACGGTTATAAATACGGTTGCCGTAATAAAGTCCCGGTTACACTGGTACCCGTCGGCATATCCCCGTATAATTTCTTGTGTGCCTTGTGACAAACCGTCAATCGGGAGTGAAAGGCTGCCGGCTAATACATTGTTTTCTACTATTAACTTCATAGCCTTTACTCCTTTTCTGAAAAATACCGGGTATGTCCTTTTTTTTGAGAAGATTTATAGTTACCTTTGTCCAGGTTGTGGAAATTGGCGGTCTCTTGGGCTGCCTTTTTTCTTATGTACATGCTTATCCCTCTTTTTATGGTTTATAATACGCCTCATATATTAATTTGCTTTTTAGTTCTTAAGATAAGAGACAATAATTAATTGGTGTTATAAAACACTTCCTTTCTGAATACAGTAGTTTTGTGCCCGCCTATCAATCTCTGACATGGTGGCAACTTTGTTTTGCTGCATCCATTCTTCAAGCTCTACACGATTAAAATATACGAGCTTCCCGAGGGGTTTGCTATGGGGGATTTTTCTCGCAGATGTCAGTTTATAAAGATAGCTTTTAGATAAACCGATAAATGCGGCTGCCTCATCTAAATTCAACATGAGTTTTCCCGTTGAGGCGTTCTGTCTAATTTTTTCGTCCATTGTTTTTAATTTTATAATTAAACAATGGATAATAAGCTTATTATCCGTAACTATTAATGTTACGACGTAACGAGAACAAAGGAAATAATTTGTATAACATTATACAAGAAAAAGAATTTGGATGAGGCTATAATAATAAATTATGCGCACTTTTGCGCACTTTTGTCAACTTTTGTCCAAAGTTTAGCATAAATGCCTGAAGACCAAAGAAAAATATTGTTAAAAATGTACCCAAATCGCCAATTTGGTTACATTTATTTTTAAATTTATGTAGGTTGCATCATAAAAATGTACCCAAATCGCCAATTTGAATACATTTCCTAAATATCTATCTTATATTTATTGAATACCATATTTTTTTATGTTGCGGGAAATATTAGTTTAATTAATTGAAACATAATTTGTTACAGTGTTCCGCAACCGCAACACCGCAACAAAGGGTATTTTTTTAGATATTTGATTTAACCTTTATATTATTCCTCCTTTTGCTTTAACTCAAGCTTTGCACCACATACCGGACAATGTATTACGTCTTCTTTAGGTCTATCAAACAATTCTGTAACCGGGCAGCCTATCGCATCAGCTATTTTATTTAAAGTTTCTACTGTAGGATTCCCATTTATCATATTTGATAAATTAACCCTATTAATACCCATTTTGTCAGCAAGTTCTGTTATGGTTGTGCCTTTCTCTTTAATTACTTCTTTTATTCTTAAATTCATATTTTGTAATGTTTTAGTTTTCGATACAAATATAAGAATAAAAGCTATTTGTAATGACATATATATACATTTATTTGTTAAAGTAGTGTTAAATATTTCTATACATTTGGTATATTGTAATGTTTTATATTACATTTGTATCGCAATCGAAACTCAAAACATTACAACATATGAAAAAGAACTTTAGAACATCGGTATTCAAAAGAGCTTATGAAATGATGAAGGCAACCGGGAAAACATTTTCAATATGCTTATCTAAAGCATGGGCAATTTACAGGCTTTCTAAGCGCATGAAGAAAGAAACAGTACGTTTCACTTATGAGAAAGCAGACGGAACATTACGTAAAGCGATAGGGACATTAAAGGATATAAATAACCTTATCAAAGGAACGGGAAAAGAAAACTACAAGACATTTAATTATTATGATGTTGAGGCTAAAGGATTCCGTTCGTTTAAAGTAGAAAATTTAATATCAATTTTTTAATCTGGAGATAGTAAACTAAACTGCTGCTAATTAAGAAAAGCAGCAGCTTATTATTAACAATATAAACAAAAACATTAAACCATGGTGATTATAGAACAAATGCTTTGTGAAGAAGCACAAAAAACTATTCATAAATATATAGATATGTCACATATGAGCCAGAATATAGAAACAATCCAGTTGGCGATACTTAATTGCATAGATAACAGTCTTAAAGAGTTTGAACCATATGGCGCCACTCCAGAAGATTTAAAGGATCTAAATTTAGATATTTCCAATACGGTTTATATGTTAATGCAAATGCTTTCTTTCTCTTGTAGAATGGTAGAGATATTTACAGAAGACATTAATGTTTTAAAGAACGGAGGCTGTAAATCGATATCCGAAATAATGACCAATAAGAACGACACACAACCGAACTAATATTTTCCCTTGTCTTAGTCTGGTAAACTTTAGGGATGTCCGCCCCCGGCAGCAATCCGGCTACCGGGGTTTATCTTAGAAACAAAAGTTTCTAAAAATGTTACACCTATGTTACACCTGGGCAATAAAAAAGCACTTATAATCAATATATTACAAGTGCTATACAGTAG
The DNA here is from genome assembly GCF_015097275.1 of Coprobacter secundus subsp. similis. Taxonomy (GTDB): domain Bacteria; phylum Bacteroidota; class Bacteroidia; order Bacteroidales; family Coprobacteraceae; genus Coprobacter; species Coprobacter secundus. The sequence continues at coordinate 4,106,703 of NZ_AP023322.1, read as the reverse complement.
CGGATTCGGGAATCGAACCCGAGTCTCATCCGTGAGAGAGATGCGTGCTAGGCCACTACACTAAACCGCCATAAATAATATCTTGCCTTAAAGACGACACAAAATTACAGTTTATTTTTTATATTGCAATAAATTTTTCTTATTTTCTTATCTAAATTTTACACCCGAAAAAGTAATATTACCTTCTCTAAAAAGAGATATGAAGGACGTATGATATACACCTCTCCCTTTATCTGCTGTCCCCGAAAAAACAATTAAGAAAATAAACCGCACATAGACAATAACCCCCGGCACCTATTATAAAGACACCGGGGATTATCATATCTTAAAACTTGCTATGCGGTAACTATCTTTATTTATCGACGGAGAACTTAAAGATACACTGACTCTTATAAGTCTCACCCGGTCTCAACACAGCAGTAGGCCAGTCAGCCTTATTAGGCGTATCCGGGTATTTCTGAGTCTCAAGACATACCGAAGCCCTTTGATTGTACACGATACCTTTCTTTCCGGTCAATGTTCCATCCAGGAAATTACCACAATAAACCTGAACACCGGGTTCATTAGTATATACATCAAGTACAATCCCCGTCTTCGGAGACTTCAATGACGCAGCCTTTTTCGAAATATCACCCTTGGTATTCAATACCCAGTTATGATCATATCCTTTACCATTTTTTATCTGCACAAAAGCAGTATCGTTGATACGTTCACCGATAGCAGTAGGAGTACGGAAGTCCATATCGGTACCCTCTACGGGCAATATTTCTCCTGTCGTCATAAAAGTACTGTCAACCGGAGTATAAGAATCAGCATCTATTGTCAACAAATAATCCGAATTATCCCCTGTCGGGTCACCGTCGAGATTAAAGTACGAATGATTAGTCATATTTACAACCGTCGGCTTATCGGTCGTAGCCTCATACTGTATATCGATAGCATTATCATCGGTCAATGTAAATTTCACATTACATGTCAAATTTCCCGGAAAACCTTCTTCCCCATCCTTAGAAACATAAGTCAACTGCAATTCCTGGTCATTCAATTTTTGGGCATCGAATATCTGGTACTGAAAACCCTTAGGTCCGCCATGCAAACAATGTCCGTAATTATTCTGAGGCAATTGATACTCAACACCATCAAGAGTAAATTTACCTTGATTGATACGATTGGCATAACGACCTATAGTAGCACCGAAATCGCTTGGATATTTTATATAATCCTGTATCGAATCAAAACCCAGCACCACATCTCTCATGTTACCGTCCTTATCCGGGACCATAACAGATACGATACGGCCTCCGAAATTAGTAATACAAACTTCCATATTGTTCTTATTTTTAAGAACAAACAAATCGGTCTTCTTACCCTCTACCTCCGTTTGGAAATCGCTTTCTTTCAGACCGGAAGCTGTCAGTGATTCTGTGGTATTCTTACCACCTGAGCAGGCACATAACAAAGCTAGGCCCACTACCCACATTAAATTTTTCATTGGTTTCTATTTTAAAGTTTTACACTCTATCTCTTCCTTACTTATCTAAAGAACGACAAATACTGTCATTTATTTTCTTCAGCTTCTGCTCATTTACCTTAATCACCTTACGATCATAAGTCATCAGGCCATTTACTTCGACTTCGACATCCGTCGTCTGGGTATATACTGCAGCCGAGAATCCGTTTTTAATCAATTGCTTCAACTGTTCGGCAAATTTTGCATATTCCTTCAACACCTCATCAGAACTGTTAAACTGTACATACCCCCAATTGCGATCAGGTTCCCAGATATGGCCTTTGACAACCATTCCTATCCCTCCGTATTCACCCAATACATTAGCACGTTGTGCATCATAAAGATACATTTCAGGTCCGGGATAATTATGCAGGTCGAGCATATCCCCGCAAGTATAGTGATTTCCTCCACTCGCCGGGTTTACCAAACGAGTTGGGTCATAAGCCTTGGTCCATTCTGCTATCTCAGGAGTTTTAAACTGTCCCCACGCTTCATTGAACGGAACCCAAGTCCCTATACAAGGATATGAATAAAGGCAATCGATAATTTCTTTCCACTCTTTTTTATAATTGGCTTCCGACTCGGCAGAACGTTTCACCTCCGTTCCGGTGAAATATTGGCGGTTTTGCCATTCAGGATTCCTGTCCCCACTCGGCATATCCTGCCATACGATAATACCCAACTTATCACACCACGTATACCAACGGGCAGGTTCCACTTTGATATGTTTTCTTATCATATTGAACCCGAAGTCCTTCGTTTTCTGGATATCATATACCAAAGCTTCGTCCGTAGGTGCCGTATATAAGCCATCAGGCCACCAACCTTGGTCTAACGGTCCGAATTGGAATAAATCCTTATTATTCAATTGCAAACGGACTATGCCGTTAGAATCCCGATGAGTCGAATACTTACGCATAGCCGCATAACTCTTCACTTTATCTACAGCCTTACCATTCGAAATCAGTGATACTTGCATGTCATATAAGAAAGGAGAATCCGGCGACCACAATTTCACGTCTTTAGGCATGAATATCTCTACTGGCAATCCGTTTATAGATACCCCCTTAGCCACTTGTTTACCATCCTCCGATACCACAACCTCAATACGGTCTGCATCCGAAAGATTCTTTGCCGCAACTGACAAAGTCAACATATTGCGGTCTATATCCGGAGTAGTTTTTATCGACTGGATATACTTCTCCGCAACCGGTTCCAACCATACAGTCTGCCATATTCCACTTACCGGAGTATACCATATTCCCCCCGGATTATTTACCTGTTTGCCTCGTGGCTGGTATCCCTTATCCGTAGGGTCCCATACCTTCACCGTCAACGTGTTATTCCCCTTCTGCAAAGCCGGAGTTATATCAAAACTAAACGGAGTGAAACCTCCCGTATGAGAACCCACCTTCACATCATTTACCCAGACATCGGTCTTCCAGTCTACAGCACCGAAATGCAAGATAATATTTTTATTTTTCCAGGAAGAAGGTACGGTAAACTCCCGTTCATACCAGATTTCATTTTCAGCACCTACACTCTTTCCTACTCCCGATAAACTCGACTCAACAGCAAAAGGAACCAATATTTTACCGTCAAACTGCTGCGGCTTCTGTTGATTGGCGGTGACTATCGAATAGTTCCAAAGACCATTCAGATTCTGCCACTCACTCCTTTCCATAATAGGACGAGGATACTCGGGTAACACATTATTGACATCTATTTTTTCAGCCCAATCTGTCTTTATCCGGTCCCCTGCCGGTTTCCACTGAGCAAACATAGGGATAGTAAATGTGGCTATAACAGCCGATAATAATACCTTTCTCATGATACACTGGTTATTTTGACAAATATAAAAAAATAAATGTACAAAATACAATTAACAAATCTTAATTAATGATTAACAATAAATAAAATCTTATTTTCTCAGACTGGGAATTCCTTCATGCCACCAAACTCTTTTATTCGACAACAGCCAACTCTTTCCATAATCATCATTTCCCTGAAAAAACAGAAAGGTCTTGCCTCCCGGAGCCCTGAAAATATGCGGATGCCCCGATTCGCAATAATTCCATGTATCCCGGTCTCCATGGCTCAAAAAAGGTTTATTACTCATCTTCTCCCAATGGATACCGTCTTTACTTTTGGCAACACCGATTAGCTGAGGGTTATTATTATATGCCCCGGCATAAAACATATACATCCACTCTCCGAATTGCACCGCAGAAGGAGCTTCAACACATTTTCCCTCCCAAGGATATTCCGGTACCAAAACAGGCTTATCTGCAGCCTCCGTCCAGCAATTACGAGCAAAAGATGCCCCTGCCGGAGCCGTAGCTACCCCAATAATCTGAGTGCTGAAATCAGGGGCACACGTAGCATAATATAGATAATACTTATCATTACCTATATGCAGAAACGTACATCATAAAAACATCACCCCAAAATAACCCACAAAATCTTACCTCAAACACCTTTATCTCAATAGCTCTCCAACCGACCGGCATCAATACGCAAAAGTATAAAAAGCAATATAGTAAAGCCCCATAAAGACGAACCTCCATAGCTGAAAAATGGCAATGGAATGCCAATAACCGGACACAACCCGATAACCATACCTATATTGATGGCCAGATGAAAAAACAATATACTCGCCACACAATAACCGTAAACCCGGCCAAAAGCCGTTCGTTGCCGCTCGGCAATATACATAATACGAAAGATAAGCGCAATAAATACAATCACGACCAATGACGTTCCCCAAAAACCTTCCTCCTCACCAATTGTACAAAAAATAAAATCGGTATCCTGCTCCGGCACATACTTCAGTTTCGTCTGGGTACCATTGAGAAATCCTTTACCCCACAAGCCTCCCGAACCTATCGCTATCTTCGACTGGTTCACATTATAACCTGCCCCGCGCAAATCCTCCTCCATGCCCAAAGCTACCTTTATCCTTATCTGTTGATGTGGTTCGAGAATCTCCGTAAACACATAATTTACCGAAAACAGAAACACCATGGAAGCTACGGCAAAACCGATAATCATCCATATTATCTTCACACGCATCTGCAAATATACAACTACAAGATAGAGACATGACACCAAAATTACCCCCACGGCAACATATACCCAGTCAAATATTACTCCCAAAAGAGACAATACATAACATATTGCCCCCGCGACAGCCACAAAAAGCGCAATATTTCGTGCCACAATCAAGTCCCGATAATTCACCAGAAGCATTCCGATAATCACCAGCATTATTAGTACCAGCACCGAAAGTTCACCCACTGACGTTATCCCCCACAAGACATCAGCATACTTCACCCCCACTACAAAATAAATAATCGCACACAAGCCGCCAAACAACACGAAGCCCGACATGCCCTCCCGATAAAGCACAAAAGCCAAAGACCCGTATACCAAAGCCGATCCGGTCTCCTTCTGCATCATAATCAGCAGCATAGGCAGCAATATCAATGAACAAGCCCGCACAAAATTAGCAGGTTTCACCAATACAAAATTATAGGAACTTATCAGTCTCGCCAACGCCAGAGCCGTCGCGAACTTGGCAAACTCCGCCGGCTGCAAATTTACCGGTCCCAGTACCAACCACGAACGCGACCCTTTTATATCCGGAGCCAGGAATATAGTTGCTACCAATAACAGCATCAGCACAATATATATAAAATAAGCCAGTGCCTCATACATCCGGGCTTCAAGCATAAGCAGTATAAAACCGATACCGAATGATAACCCTATCCACAATAACTGCTTGCCCGAACGTTCATTAAAGTCAAATATGCTTGCATTATCAAAATCATAGCTCGCCGCATAGATACTGACCCATCCGGCAAAAACCAGTATGGTATACAAGACTACTGTAATCCAGTCTATCGACTTCCATATATTAATTTCCCTTGATACCACTATATATCACTGTATTAGAATTCAACATATGCTCCTCCAGATACTGACGTTCGGGCGAAATAGCCCCCTTCAAGTACTTCTCCACCATAAGACTGCCGATAGGAACCCCGTAAGTAGCCCCGAAACCCGCATTTTCCACATAAACGGCAATAGCAATCTTCGGATTATCTTTCGGAGCAAATCCCATAAACGCCGAATGGTCCTTACCATGAGGGTTCTGCGCTGTTCCGGTCTTTCCGCAAAGCTCTATTCCCGGAATAGCACCTACACGGCAAGTTCCCCCCAATACGGCCATACGCATACCCTCAACTATATAATTATATTTATCAGACGATACTTTTGTATAACGCTTGGTCCTGTAATCAGCCGACAATACCGTATCCTGAATCTCTTTCACCACATGCGGAGTATAGAAATACCCCCTATTAGCTATAGTCGCCGCTAGATTGGCAATCTGTAACGGGGTCGCCAGAACCTCTCCTTGACCGATAGCAATAGAAATAATCGTCAATGCACGCCAACGTTTCTCACCATAAATCTTGCTATAATAATTACTGTTCGGAATAAATCCCCGGCTCTCACTCGGCAAGTCCACGCCCAGTCTGTATCCGTACCCCATCGACACCATGTAATCTTTCCACGTATCAAAGGCCTCGGCCGTACTCTTATATTTACTACGGCTATCTACCATCGACTTCAATCCATAACAGAAATAAGCATTACAAGATGTACTTATAGCAGGCATCAATGATAAAGGCGAGCCATGAGCATGACAACCTACCCGTAAACGCCCCGATACAAAACCATGATAACAGGGATACATCGTATGAGGAGTTATCACTCCCTCCTGCAAAAAAGTAAGTCCCTGAGTAGGTTTAAATGTCGAACCCGGAGGATAAGCCGCCATGATAGCCCTATCATACAATGGTTTGTACGGATTCCGGTTCAATGCCGCATAATTCTTTCCCCGGCTTCGTCCTACCAAAGTAGAAGGATCATAAGATGGGCTCGATACCAATGCCAATATTTCACCGGTAGACGGTTCTATTGCAACAATAGCACCTATTTTATTAGCCATTAGCCGTTCACCATATTCCTGTAAATCTATATCTATCGACAACTTCAGATTCTTTCCCGACTGTGGAGGTATATCAAAAATCCCATCCTCATAACGCCCCTTTATGCGGCCGTGAGCATCACGCAACAATATCTCCACGCCCTTCTCTCCACGCAAAAACTTTTCGTACGACTTCTCCACACCTAAGTCCCCCGTATAGTCCCCTCGTATATAGTAACTGTCGTTCTCTATATCCCGAGGAGAGGCCTCACGAATATTTCCCAATACATTAGCTCCATATGGATAAGCATACTGTCTCAACATACGATTTTGAATAAAAAATCCGGGAAATTTATACAATTTCTCCTGTAACCGGCCGTAATCTTCGGCCGACAATTGGGAAATAAACGTCTGAGGAGTATAAGCCGAATATCCCGGATTGAGACGACGGTCTTTCATCATCTGCAAACGACGGTCAAACTGGTCACGAGTTATCCCTATCGTACGACAAAAGTCCAGTGTATCGAACGGCTGCACTTCCCGCATAATCATCATCACATCATATGCCGGTTGATTATATACCAGCAATTTACCATTACGGTCATAAATCAACCCCCGAGACGGATATTGTATTTTTTTCAAAAAAGCATTACTATCGGCAAACGTTTTATAATCATTATCCGGTACCTGCAATACAAATAGTCGCACCAGATAAATAAGACCGATAATCAATATCGTACCCCCGATTACAAATTTACGCTTCTCCAGATTATAATCCTTTATCACTTCTTTCCCGGTTTTAAACAATCCGCAGCCAATACCAGCAAAAATGTAAACACGGCACTGGAACTAAATCTTAAAATCAACGTCAATGGACTGAAGAATGTAAAAGCCTCAATGACAAATATCAACACACAAAACAATATAACCATCAAAAAACTGTAGCCGATAAAATGGCTCAATCCCAATGACGAAATAGACGGCACTATCGATACAGCCTCGTCGCTGCGTGGCAATACCAGAGCCAACACAGGTTTCCTCATGAAAGCTATTGTCGTTGCCGCTAATGCATTCATACCCGGTGTATTACTGAATATATCCACAATCAGCCCCATAAGGAAAGCTATCGACATCACCCAGTTTGCAGACATCAAAGACGGCAATCTCAAAATAAAGTAAATATACAAAAACGGTGTTGCATAACCGAATAAAGATATATCATTGAGTACAGTCACTTGCAACAATACCAGTAAAACAAACAAAAGTATGTAAGTCAACACCATCCTATTCATTGCCCATAGCCTCCCTCTCCAATGCATTTTTCTCTCGTTGCCCTTTTGACTCTATAATCCGGACATCATTCAATCGATTAAAATCGGTCGACAGCTGTACCCGCAAGGCATAAAAATTATCATTTCTCTGTTTCGAAAAGTCTGAAATCACACCCACCATGATTCCCTCCGGAAAAACAGCCGAATAGCCACTGGTTATAATCGTATCCCCCTTGGCAAACTTCACATGCCGGGGCATCTCCTCTAAAACAGCATACCGGGCATCTTTCCCATCCCAAACCAACGAACCGAAATAACTGCTGCCTTTTACTTTACAGCTCAGCCTCAACTTGGGATTCAACAAGGAAATCACCACGGCAAAGTTATCTGATACGGCATTGACAATACCCACAATACCATTTTGATCCACCACACCCATTTCCGAATGCAATCCGTCCCGGCTTCCTTTGTTCAATGTTATATAATTATGGGAATTAGAAACACTGTTATTTATTACCTGCGCTACAATAAAATTATAATTGGAAAATATCGAGTCTCTCTCATGTCTTTCCAGTAGACTGTCCCCCTCAAGCCTTCTCACTCGTTCGCGCAAGTTAGCCACTTCCACCTCCAATGCTCCATTACGTTTCTGCAAATCCCGATTGATTTCCCGCAAACCGAAATATCCCGTAATACCACCCTTTACAGCATATACCTGTCCGGCCACTTCATTGGCCGAACTGAAAAACACACTTTGCTGATAAGGATTATACTTGACCAAAAGCACAAAACTCAACACCGCATATATCATATAAAGCAGCCAAGAGCTATGTCTGATCAAAAAATAAATCAGTTTACGCATCTATCTACACCTGTATAATTAACCCAATTTTATAATATCTATCGTTACCACAACGAGTCATAAAGTGTAAAACGCCTTTTTCATATACATTTTACACCTTACAACTCGCAACATTTACTATAAATATACCCTCTTTTCTAACTCACTATCAACCGGAAATGCAAGTACACCTTCCACTTCCTTAAAAATGAGCACGATAACTTTCCGCTAATCAAGGGAAAATAAATTACCTTATCAAGAATGAGAACTTATCGATATTTTTCAAAGCGATACCCGTACCCTTGGCCACAGCATGCAACGGATCCTCTGCAATATGGAACGGAATACCGATTTTATCAGTCAATCGCTTATCCAAGCCACGCAATAGTGCGCCGCCACCTGCCAGATAAATACCATTACGCACCACATCGGCATATAACTCCGGTGGCGTTTGTTCCAGAGCACTCAACACAGCAGCCTCGATTTTAGAGATAGACTTCTCAATACAATGCGAAATCTCCTGATACGAAACCGGAACCTCCATAGGAAGAGCGGTCATCTGATTAGGCCCATGCACAATATAATCTTCAGGAGGGTCAGCCAGTTCTGTGAGAGCCGAACCTACATTTATCTTTATCAGCTCAGCTGTGCGCTCACCCACTTTAACATTATGTTGTCGGCGCATATACTCCTGAATATCAGCTGTAAGGTCATCACCTGCAATACGAATAGAATTGTTCGAGACAATCCCTCCCAAAGAGATAACTGCAATTTCAGTAGACCCGCCGCCAATATCCACAATCATATTTCCTTCCGGTGCTTCCACATCAAGACCGATACCGATAGCTGCTGCCATAGGCTCATAAATCATATACACATCGCGACCTCCTGCATGCTCCGACGAGTCACGTACAGCACGTATCTCTACCTCTGTACTTCCCGACGGTATGCCTACCACCATTCTCAGAGACGGAGCAAACCAACGGCCTTTAGAACTCACCATTTTCACCATGCCCCGTATCATTTGCTCAGCAGCATAGAAGTCGGCAATCACGCCATCCCGCAAAGGACGTATAGTACGAATATTCTCATGCGTCTTGCCATGCATTTGGCGGGCTTTCTCACCCACGGCCAGCAATTTGTCGGTACGCTTGTCAAGAGCCACTACCGAAGGCTCATCCACCACCATCTTGCCATTATGCATGATAATAGTGTTGGCAGTACCCAAATCGATAGCGATCTCCTGTGTAAAAGAAAATAGTCCCATCTTATATTCTTTTCAATATTAGTTTATGCATTGTGGGCATTCCACAATACGCTTAGTGTTTAAAATGACGTATCCCGGTCATCACCATAGCCACACCGTTCTCGTTACAATAATCGATAGACAGATTATCCTTCACCGAACCACCCGGCTGTATCACAGTATCAATACCTTCCTTGTGTGCAATCTCTACACAATCGGGGAAAGGGAAGAATGCATCCGACGCCATCACTGCCCCGTTCAAGTCAAAACCGAACGACTTAGCTTTCTCGATAGCTTGCTTCAAAGCATCTACTCGCGAAGTCTGACCCACGCCACTGGCATACAATTGCTTGTTCTTAGCCAACACGATAGCGTTAGACTTACTATGTTTTACAATTTTATTTGCAAATAACAAATCTTCTATTTCTTCAGCAGCAACAGCCTTTTCCGTCACCTGCTGCAACTCTTCCGGTTTCTCGATATGAGTATCACGCTCCTGCATCAACACTCCGTTGAGCAATGAACGGAATTGTCTTTTTGAAGCTGGCATCTCTTTCTGTACCAATATTATACGGTTTTTCTTCTGAGTCAGTACCTCAAGAGCACCCATATCATAATCGGGAGCAATAATTACTTCAAAGAAAAGCTTATTTATCTCTTCAGCTGTTTCCTTGTCCACAGCACCATTCGTTATCAATACACCGCCGAAAGCAGAAACAGGATCACCTGCCAAGGCTGCCTTCCAAGCCTCTATCAAAGTGGGACGCGATGCTATACCACATGCATTATTATGCTTCAATATGGCAAACGTCAACTCATCGAAATCTCCAATCAACGATACGGCAGCATCGATATCGAGCAAATTATTGTACGAAATCTCCTTACCTTGCAACTGGTCAAACATTTCGTCAAAACGGCCGTAAAAGACTCCCTTCTGATGAGGATTCTCCCCATAACGTAAAATCTTAGCATTATTTTTGGCCTGCCGGAAAGCACTGCCCTGACCATTATCAAAATAGTTGAAAATAGCCGTATCATAGCCCGAAGACACAGCAAAAGCCTCCTTAGCAAACCATTTACGATCTTCCAATGATGACTCGGCACCCTTCTCGCGTAATAAATCCATCAACGGACCATATTGGGCTTTAGACGCAACGATAATCACGTCTTTAAAATTTTTGGCAGCCGCACGAATCAGCGAAATACCACCTATATCTATTTTCTCTATAATAGCACTCTCGCCTGCACCCGAAGCCACAGTCTCCTCAAACGGGTACAAATCCACAATCACTAAATCTATTTCGGGAATCTCATATTGCTTTATCTGTTCCAAATCACCTTCTAACTCACGACGGCACAAAATACCACCGAAAACTTTAGGATGCAATGTCTTCACACGCCCGCCCAAAATTGACGGATAGCCCGTAAGACTTTCTACCGACTGGCAAGGAAGCCCCAACGACTCGATAAACGATTGTGTACCACCTGTAGAAACAAAGCTCACACCTTCAGCGTGCAGTTTTTTCAAAATTTCATCCAAACCATCCTTGTGATATACCGATACTAATGCGGTCTTAATTCTCTTGTTCTCAGACATATATACAAATTTAGCATTATCAAATTACAAAAGTACTAAATACTTGTGATTCACACACACAGAAACAGCAAAAGTTTTACAAAAAAATATAGCATGTCTGACAAGCATTCTGTCTTCACACACAGCCCAAAGGAAAATCGTATTTTCTTTCTCAGACAACAGCCGGAATATAATCTATCTATACCTTTCAAAACAGGTACTTTATTATCACACAACAGAAAAACGACATTCAAAGTATTACTCCTTATAGATTTTCATCTCACACAGACGACAATCAAACTCCAGTCTGAACCTCGAATCCTTATAACTCAAGAACAAAGGTTCTTTCGGAACATCACCTCGCCGGACGAGCTTAGGACACCAGCCCTGCATATATTTGATACAGTGGCGGGTAAACATTAGTGGAACATTTCCCTGCGACGATACTTCAAAAGCCGGTTGTACCGACCGTACACCACATTGTGCGTAAAACTCCGACGCCTTACCATTAGCTACATTTCCCAAATAAGACAACTCCTTTACAGGAAAAACCGGTCGTTGTTTATCGACATCCTTACGAACATCACGCCTGAAAGCAATTCTACGGGCCAGCATCAATCGTTCCACCACACACCTGCGCATATCGGCCAAAACAGACGAAGGAATAAACCAATTTTCTTCAAGTCTTACCTCTATATTTCGAACCCGAAATACCGTATCTCCCAGTTTAGACAATAACCTCTGTTGATTTTCCAATTGCAGCGTTCGTGCTACCTCCTTAGTACACTCCCACGACATCGTAGCCTGTACCCCGGTCTCATCTGTCATCTCCAAAGCAAAGCCGAAGGCCGTATCATAAAGTGTTATATCCACATACAAGAATCTTTCAGCAGACTTCCGGCTCAGAGCCTTCTCAAACTCATGATTATAATTCCTATATAACCGAGTCTTTGGAGATATATCCGGCATTTGCCCCGGGAACAAACGATTCCCTTCCACCCTATTTACTCGGAAACCTTCAAAGACACCCTTTCTATTGATAAAACCGATACCGTCACCATTACTGAAAGAATGTACACCCGACACAGTAATAAAACGGTCGGCGACACTCTTGACCACCCCTACAAACTCACCCACCGATTTCGGCGTATCCGGTGAAATGATAGCTTCCGATGTCCGTCCGTTCAAAAAATAATGAGTAAAACTCCTGTTGAAACTCTTCGATACATCCGGTGTAAAAAATAACTCCGTATGACCATCCGACGACCGGGCAAACTCCTCCCGTCGCTTAAAAATCTCATCCAACCGAAGACGATAATAAGCCGTAACATTTTTCACATACGACAACTCTTTAAGTCGACCCTCAATCTTCAATGACGAAACTCCCGCATCCAGCAAGTCCTCCAGCCGGTCACTCTGGTTCAAGTCCTTCAAGGATAGCAAATGCTTATCCCGCACCAATACCCGGCCATCGGCATCAGTCAATGTATAAGGCAGACGGCAATATTGTGCACACTCCCCTCGGTTGGCACTCCGCCCACAAGCAGCAGCACTCATATAGCACTGTCCACTGTAACTTACACACAATGCACCATGTACAAATACCTCCAAAGGTACATCTACAGCCCGGTGTATATCCCTTATCTGCTGCAAAGAAAGTTCCCGTGCCAAAACTACCTGAGAAAAACCCGCATCAGCCAGAAAACGAACTTTCTCCACCGTACGATTATCGGTCTGCGTACTCGCATGCAAAGCAATAGGCGGCAAATCCAACTGCAAAAGGCCCATATCCTGTACAATCAGAGCATCCGCCCCCGCATTATACAACTCATACGCAATTACCCTTGCCTCCTCCAGTTCATCATCACGCAATATCGTATTCAATGCCACATACACACGTGCCCCGAAACTATGGGCATAAGCCGCCAACCGTTCGATATCTCCTACACTATTCCCCGCAGAAGCCCGGGCTCCAAATCTCGGAGCCCCGATATACACCGCATCCGCACCGTGGTTAATAGCCTCCATCCCGATATCTGCATTTTTCGCGGGAGACAACAACTCTATCTTACGTCGTACCGTCATTTTATCTCCCTGATATCGTAAGGTGTCTGTTGATATACGAAATAGTTGAGCCAGTTCGAGAATAACAAATTCGCATGTCCTCTCCAACGCACAACAGGTCCCTTTTCCGGATTATTATCTCTATAATAATTTTTCGGTAAATCGATATCGAGACCTTTCGATACGTCCCGTCGGTACTCCCCGTCCAATGTATAAGGAGAATATTCGGAATGACCTGTAATAAAAAATTCCCGGCCACCGCGAGCCATCACCATATACACCCCCGACTCTTCCGATTCGGACACTATGGACAACTCCCGAATACGGCGTATATCCTCTGCCCGTACCTCTGTATGTCGGCTGTGCGGCACATAAAACTCATCATCAAACCCTCGAAAAATAGGATTCTGCACATCATTCACCTTATGTTTGAATACTCCGAACATCTTTTTCCCCAGTTTATACTTCGGAACACCGTAAAAATGGTATAAGCCTGCCTGAGCTGCCCAGCAAATATATAAAGTAGAAGTAACATGCGTACGAGCCCAATCAAAAATTTCCGTTACCTCATCCCAATAATCCACCTCTTCGAAATCCATCAATTCTACCGGTGCACCCGTTATTATCATACCATCATAAGTCTCGTTACGAACCCTGTCAAACTCCTTATAGAACATCTGCATATGTTCCACCGGTGTATTTTTAGAAGTATGACATGCCGTTTTCAGAAAATCAATTTCTACCTGCAATGGCGTATTCGACAACAACCGTATCAAGTCCGTCTCGGTCGTTATTTTCAACGGCATCAAATTAAGAATAACAATACGCAACGGACGTATATCCTGAGAAGACGCCCGTAAGTCATCCATCACAAAAATATTTTCATTCTTCAGCAGCTCGACTGCAGGCAAATTGACCGGAATATTTAATGGCATACAAAATTGATTTTATACTTCTACGTCGGCAAAGTTATAAAAAAACGACAAAAGGCAGATATTTATCCGCCTTTTGTCTTCAAATACCGTGTTTGCAATACAACAAATTCCTCATTTCAGATTAAACTGCTTCAATATAAAATCGTTCCCGGCACGATACTGCTCAGGATAAGCCCAATGCGCCGTTTCTTGCATAAGCATCAAATACTTGGGAGCTGTCACCACATTATATACCGAATAAGTAGAAGTAGGTGGGCATACCTGGTCATTATATCCCCAAGAAAAAAACACCGGTACTTTGAGCTGGCGGGCAAAGTTGACAACATCATAATAACTGATTGTCTCCAGCTTCTCTTTGGTATTATTCGCCCGATTCACAGTCTCCGCATTACGAAGCATATGAGGCCATCCACCTGCACGATTATGCAAATATCCCGTCATATCGCTCAATGCAGGATAAAAAGCCGACAAGCATTTGATACGAGAGTCAAGGGCAGCAACAACAACCGATAACGCTCCCCCTTGGCTGCCTCCTGTAACGGCCACCCGCTCACCGTCGAACTGAGGCAACGAGAAAATAACATCCACACCCCTTTTACAACCAATATAAACCCGATTATAATAATAATTATCTCTCTGGTCTAAATTATAGGTATTATAACTCTGCAATATTCCTGTTCTCAAATCCCGATACAACCGGTCGGGATATGTCACCGGAATACCGTGGATACCGACTTGCAACGTAATAATACCCTTCTCTGCCATATCTATCACACCATTATACGGGCGCACCCCTGCTCCCGGAACATGCAATACTGCCGGATATTTACCTTCAGCCTTAGGTATACACAAAATCCCGTAAAATCGAGCACCGCTCTTATTTACAGCATAACTAACCTCATACACATTCACCTTCGCAGTACAACGGTCAGGCAATAATTGCATTTCCACATCCAAAGGGACCCTATCGGCAATTTCTTTCTGCCCTTCCCAATATTCGACAAAATCTTTCGGATAAGGCACAGTAGGCTGTATCTTCTCCGGCTCAAAACCGACCGTAACCCAGTTCGAATAAGTCGTTCCATCGACAACCACCGTAGCTCTGCAGGTCAAAAATCCCGGTTCTTTCACAGTCCCCATGTCTATCGTACCCGTACCATCTTTCAAAGTTACCTTCTTCGTCAATGTCGGAGCCATCATCTCCGGGCCTATAGCATAAGTCAGCATGACACTGCCCACAGGAGTAGTACTTTTCTCCACAGACACCTTCAACCGAGGTTTCTCACCCACTTTATACGTCCAGTCCTGATGGTCAGGAACCATACGTATATTTACAAAATCTTTATTCATGTTTCTTTGTGCCGATAACAACAACGTGCACAAAAAGAAACCCACAAAAAGCATAACGTTTTTTCTCATGATATATAATTAAATAGTAGAAAATTACATCTCATTTATATGATGGCCCGAAAAATACTTGTAAATAGAAAACATTATCATGGCACCAATCCCTTTTCACATCCAAAAGTAATAATAAATGTCCAATAACGACTCTTGTCAACCAAAAAAGTAAAAAAATTACTAACTTTGCATACTCTCTGTACCATTCAAACCCGTACAGGATTTTTATAAATTTGCATTTTGTCAGTTTCATACCATGAAAATATGAAAAGATTTATATTCTGCACATTATTGCTGTATTTTTATATAGGACAGACATATAGTCAACAATACTGGTTCAATCACATTACAACAAACGATGGATTGTCCCATATTTCCGCCAACGACATATATCAGGATGAAATCGGTCGTATGTGGTTTGCAACCCGTGCCGGCCTCAATTGTTATGACGGCAATAAAATAAAAACATATCGTTCCAATACTCAAAAAGATAAGCAACTGAACATCTCGCTAATCAATAACATTACTGGGGATAAAAACGGGCATCTTTATTTACGGACCCATCAATCTTTCATAAAATTCGATATGCAGACCGAGACATTCACTACAATCATAAAAAACAATGTCTCGGCTATATATCAGGGGAAAAACCAAACTTGGCTTTGCGTAGGAGATACCATATACCAATATCATCCCGGTACATCACCCACCCTTACACGCACCGCTATTCTTGACAATCCCCATAACCAAATATATTACAATATATTTGAAGACTCAGACCAAAACTGTTGGATATGTACCAACAAAGGTCTTTACCTACTTGATAGGAACAACAATATACACCATTACATCCCCGAATACTCCATCAAACACATTTTCCAAGATACACAAAATTATTTATGGGTATCAACGTTAGGTAAAGGATTGCTAAAACTCAACCGTTCAGGACAGATTTTGAAAAACTATCGCAAAGGTCAAAGTGCCCATACCCTCATCAGCGATTCTGTAAGATGCGTCTGCGAAGACAACACCGGGAAAATATGGGTTGGTTCCCAATTCGGATTATGCAGACTCGACACGGCACAGCACACCTTCGAACACTTCCATTCCAATATAGATTCCCCGTCAGCCCTTACATCCGAATCTATCACTGCTCTTTACAAAGACATTCAAGGCACGATATGGATCAGCACCTATTTCGGAGGTATCAATTATATCAATTTCCGGTCTCAGCCATTCACATACTACCCTCCCGGCAAATACGGGCTCGACTTCCCCGTCATCACCAAATTCGTGGAAGACAAGCGCGGCACTATATGGATAGGGACAGAAGGAGGTGGACTATACTCATACTCTCCCCGCACTTCCCGATTCAAAAATTACAGAAAAGGCCTGTCCAGACTCAATCTCAAAGAAATATATTACGATTCCGAAAGAGACTGCCTTTGGATTGGATTTTCAGAAAACGGACTCAACCGTTTCGATATAAAAACCGGGCAAATTACGGCATATTCTGCCAAAATGAAAAATCTTAAAATTACTTCTTGGGAAAACAAGCTCCTTATCGGAGCAAGCCAAAGGCTCGGAATATTCGACCCCGAACGTCCCTACAATTCTATCATTGCATTTCCTGACAAAAATAAATATGGATTGGAACCCAGCATACTGAGCCTGCTCAGCGACAATCAAGGAAACATTTGGTTCGGAACGTATAACGGGTTATACACCTATAACCCCCATCTCGATAAACTCTCTTTTTACAATTATAACCGGACAGATACATCAAGCTTAAGCGGAACTATTATTACATCGCTCTACCAAGACAGTAAAAACAGAATATGGGCCGTAGCTATGGACCGGGGACTCAACCTCTTCCACCCCGTCAATAAAACCTTCGCACACTACTCTCATTCAGCGGACGGGCTATTGGACAACAATATTACAGCCATAACTGAGTTACCTTCCGGACGCCTGCTTTTAGGTACAAGTGCCGGACTATCCATACTCGACCCTGAAAAAGGGCAATTTACCAACTACGATTACAAAAGAGGTTTTCCTCTGACTATGGTCAACGACGGTTCGCTCCTCGTATCACAAAATCAGGATATATACGTAGGAGGAGTCACCGGATTAGTCATATTCAAAGAAAAGGACCTGTTACAGACTCCGATAAAACCATCGAAAATCTGGTTTAATAATCTGTATGTAAATAACATTGAAGTAAATACATCTGACCCGGATAACATCCTCAATAAAAATATTTCGTTTACCAATAATATAAAACTCAAACATGACTACAATGTATTTTCGATACAAATTGCTACCGATAATTACATAAAATCAAACATCCTCAACATCCAATATCGCTTGATAGGGTACAATGACAAGTGGCTTACTCTGAACGACCATCAGATGCCCACCTATACCAGTCTCCCCCCCGGAGACTATACTCTCGAAACCCGTATCAAAGAATATCCAAGCATCTGCAAATCAATCAACATCAGCATACTGCCACCACTTTACAAAACTTGGTATGCCTACCTCTCTTATATTATCTTGATTGCCGGTTTTAGCTATTGGTTTTACAGACAAATACATACCCGGTTATATCTGAAACAATCTCTCGAATTCGAGAAAAAAGAAAAGCTTATGACCGAAAAAGCCACGCAATCAAAGCTTCGCTTTTTTACCAATATATCACACGAATTCAATACCCCTCTGACTTTAATATTAGGACAAACCGACTCTCTGTTGAAATCATACAATCTATCACCTACAGCCACACATAAAGTCCTGAACATATACAAAAATGCCGATAATCTCAAAAAGCTCGTAGAAGAACTTATCGAGTTCCGAAAACAGGAGCAAGGGTACATGAAACTGAAAATATCACATACCGACATTTCTGTTTTCATCGAAGAGATATCAGCACTTTTCAAAGAATACGCTGCTAATAAAAAAATCAAATTTACCACCCAATGCCCCGACAAAGAAATAAAAATATGGATAGACACACGTCAGATGCAAAAAGTCTTCAACAATCTACTCTCCAACGCTTTTAAATTCACTCCTTCGAACGGAGAAATAAAAATAGTCGTATCCGACACCGATAGTTCTGTAGACATTGCCATTTCCGACACAGGCACTGGAATAAAGCCCAACGAACTAAACCACATTTTCGAGCCTTTCTACCAGTGTGAAGAAACAGAAACACAACACAAAGGCACCGGTATCGGACTTACATTCTCAAAAAGCATCGTCGACGCCCACGGCGGACATATATCTGTAAACAGCCAATTCGGGAACGGTACGACCTTTACTATAAAACTCAAAAAAGGAGACGCTCATTTCAAAACCTCCGTTACCCGTATACAAGAAGAAAATATACAAAATTTACAAGAGTCCATACAACCCGACAGCACCTTTTCCGAAAATATCATTGAGTTACCCACTCAAAAATTAGGGAAAATGCTCATCGTCGAAGACAATAAAGAACTCGTACAACTGCTTGTCGAAACATTCACTCCTTTCTACGACACTGACGTAGCCTGCGATGGCATAGAAGGTTTACAAAAAGTACGACGAAACAGCCCCGATATCATCATATCCGATATCATGATGCCTCGCATGTCCGGAATAGAATTATGTACAACCATCAAAAAGAACCTCGACACATGCCACATTCCAGTCGTATTGCTTACCGCAAAATCGGCTATTGAGCACAAAATAGAAGGTTTGAAGATAGGTGCCGACGATTATATTACCAAACCTTTCGATATCAATCTGCTGGTTATCCGATGCAACAACCTTATCAACAATCGTAAAATCATGCAACAAAGATACCGGGAAGACCCCGATTTCAATATTCCCCAAATGGCAACCAACCCGTTAGACCACGAACTGCTCAATCGGGCAACCGAAATCGTCCGGAAAAATCTCTTCAACGAACAATTTAGTGTCGATACATTTGCCACCGAAATAGGTCTCGGGCGCACGACCCTCTTCACCAAACTAAAAAGTATTACAGGGCTCACTCCGAACAACTTCATCATGGACATACGACTCAAAAAAGCGGCCGAAATGCTGACTACCCGTACCGAAATGAACATAAGCGAAATCGCCTACGACTTAGGATTCTCAACCCCGAAATACTTCAAAAAATGTTTTAAAGACCGTTTCGCATACACCCCTACCGAATATAGGCAAAAAAATCAAAAAACAAGATCCACACAGCCATATAAAGATACATAATAATATCTCACATAACTGCACTATACTTTATCATACCATTTTTTATAACGTAAAAGAGCCTCTACATAATAATAATCGGCATAAGATAAAGGAACATCCACCTCCGTATCTATCGGCATATTACCGACTGAATGCTTCAGAACAAAATGAGCATTTGTTCCCGGTGCAGCCAGATACGCATCCGACGACAATGTCCGCAATTGTTTTTCTGCCATTTTCAAACAAGACTCCGAAAGTTTCTTGTCTTTCGTTACAGTACTCAGCTCTATAAAAGCAGAAGCCATAATAGCCGCTGCCGAAGCATCACGTTTGGCATTCGGAATCTCTGGTGCATCAAAGTCCCAATAAGGAATTCCATCTGCAGGCATGTTCCGATGATGTAACAAATAATTCGCAATATTTTCAGCCATAGTAAGATAACGACCAATACCTGTCTCACGATACATCATCGTATATCCATAAAGTCCCCAAGCCTGTCCCCTTGCCCACGAACTCTCATCTGCATATCCCTGGTTCGTATTCTTTTTCTCTACTTCTCCGGTAATCGTATCATACGACACTACATGGTAACTACTGTAGTCCGGACGATAATGATTTTTTATGGTTTTATCTGCATGTTTCAGGGCAATATCTCTATATTTCGTACTGTCCGAATTCTTACTTGCCCACAACAATAATTCAAGATTCATCATATTATCAATAATTACCGGATATTGCCATTTATCTTCATGAGAATCCCACGAACGTATCAGTCCGGCTCCGGCATGATAACGCGTCGAGAGAGACTCAGCTCCTTGCAACAATACCGACTTATAAAACTGATTTCCCGTTATTCGCAATCCGTTTCCAAAACTGCAATAAAGCATAAAGCCCACATCATGATTATCTGTCGTATTCTTCTCCCTCTCGACACGTTGAGTATATATTTCTGCATACTTTTTCAGTTCAGAATCGCCCGTAGCTTCATACAAATACCACAATGTTCCCGGGAAAAAACCACTCGTCCACCATCTCGAATCCGAAGTCGTCAACCGGCCCTCTTTATCCATACTTCTGGGCAATAAATCCGGCTTCCCCAACAGCTCTTCAGCCATGCCCTTCGACTGTATCACAGCCCGTTCCAAACCTCTCTCGATTACATTCTCCATAGGTTCCTGTGTCGTACACGCACTCCATACAGTCACCACACACATCATACTAAAAATCAAATTTCTCATCACATTAAAAATATCTATTATATTTACAAATAACTGGTTACTTTCCACTCCGACAGCGCAGGCACATCCTGCCCCGAAGTAGGAGAACACTCCGGTATCAGTCTTACCTGTAACGTACGTGATACATTACCTGGAATCCACGTATCAAATCCTATCAAACTGCATCCTTCATTCGAAGCATCATACTCATACTTTCCGATGGCAGGCCATACTTTCAAAACCACATCCCTCGGTTGTACGACTTCCACTAACAAACGCCTTTCACCCTGGGAAAGACAAAATGTATTCCGGTCTACAACTTCCACAGCCGCTTGGGTAGCCATTGACCAACGTACACCCGTCGACATCCGGTTCAATGTCTTTATCTCATCTTGCACCACGACAAAGCCATTATCTATAATAGCAACACCACGCCTTACCTCCTGCAACAGGCCTTCGTACACCGGGGTAAGGTCCAACACGGCATTCATAAATAGCGGATTATCCGAATAAGAAATAAAAGAAGCATCCCCGTCGACACGCTGTAACTGTCCATCAACAGCCAATGTATTATGCGAAAAGTTATTCATACGAAATACCTTCCAACGTTCCGAATCCTGTTCCGTCCCGAAAATCGAAAGACCATAAGACTCCAGCGAATTATAATCCTGCATACCCAGGTCTATTCCCCAACGTACCCCTTGAGCCTCCAAAACAAACGACCCTACGTCCATATGTCCATGACTCTCCGCCGGAGAGCCTCCCTTCACACCGACATAAATAGCATCCCGATTACTCCATGATGTACGCATCACAGCCACAGCATTTGCATTACGAGCCACCCATACATTTTTACGGGGGGCAACCACATCTATCGAACCGACTTCAGAAGCCCATAATAATAAAAAAGGAAGTAAACGGTACGAAAATGACGTAGCCCGTTCTATCTGCTGCCGCTCTATCCATAAAAGCGAAGAATCATGTTCCCGCTGGGCAAACCAAAATAATGTAGGATTCATCGACGTACCGCTGTCAGTATCCGAATAATTGAAAGACAACAATGACGGAGCTATCATCTGCAAAGCATACTGCCCTGAATTATCAAATCCCGGTACATCAATCAACAACCCGAAGTCCGTCTGTAACGCCTTCTGCAATGCTGAGAAAAATATAGCTTGATAAGAAGTGCCGTATCCCCAATAACCATATCCCTCCGGATAATTTCCATCTATTCCATAACCGGACAGAGCCAGTTTTATTGAAGCTACAGACCGAGTTATTATCTCCTTCGCAAATTCCTCATCATCCTCATAAAGAGCCAGAGCACCTATAACCATAGCCGCATTACATACTTGATTCCAATTATTGGCCTTCCAAAGAAAATCATTATTTTCTGAATCCATAGAAGGCTCCAACCCTTTCTTCAAAATAGCGTCCTTTATCAAAGCCCTTTCTGTATCCGGCAAGTCGTCATATAACCAATCATACCCTATAGACATGGCTACTGTCATCTCCGCAACATCCAGAAAGTGAGAAGGATTCCAGTCACTGAAACTTGCAACAGCCAACATCTCCTGCCGGGCTCTTTTCAAAAAACGGGAATCAGCAGTCATCCGGTATGCATAAGACCAGTAAAATATACGCTTAATGCACTCACGCGATACATCCAGCAACCTCTTACCGGTCAATACCCGTTCAGAAAGAGGCTTAGACAACAAATTTTCCGCAGTAGACAATATCCCGTTATGTACCTTTGCATACTGCACATCAGCCAATATCGCTTTGATATTCTCCTCTTCTCCTTTCAATAAGAACAAACGAGGATGACCGGGCACATCGGCAGACGACCGCCACACAGCCTCCATTCCGTTCATATCCTTGCCGGCCAAAACATCCGACTGGCACGATAATACTAACGGTACCATGAGAATAAAAATAACAACTAAATTCACATATCTACACATCACCCTAACACTCATGGTAAAACTTCAATTTCTACACTTTTCACCACCTCCGAACGATGTCCGGCAGTTACGTTACTACCGACAAAAACTGCCGTATACCTACCCGGAGTCATATACGTATGTACATATTGCTTTATATCAGCATCAGCCACACCCTTCACCGGAACGGCAACATCAGGCAAGAGCGGCAAGACTCCCGTATCTATACCTTTCGAAATCGCCCATACCTCATTCCCCTGTTCCGTAGGTCCGTCCTTTCCTTGTAACCTCACCAACGAAGCCGATACAATACTGATACTTTCCATATTTGTCCCTTTTCCGAAATCAACAATATTAAATCCTGCAGTATAAGCCGTAGTAGAGATATCGGCAACCTTCATATCTCCCTCCTTCGTTTTCGCATTCAGTAAAAGACGGTTGATACGCCAACTCGGAGCACCCGACTCTGATGCTATTGGAAAACACAAATATCGAAACGCAATATACAACGGTTTCCCCGGAATTACAAAATCATCCAGGTTTAAAGTTCCCGATTCTGTTTCATTATTCGACCCGGCCAGAGTAAAATGACTCGTGACATCCTGCCATGTCGCCTTCTGTATTGCCCCTATATCTTTATAATTACCATTAAAATCTGTCGACAAAAGCACATATCGCTCACTTTTCTGTTTAGCATTACTAAGCAATGACCCGAAATTAAGCTCCAAAGATTCTATCGGTAATTGTCGCCCCGCATCTTTGTACCGATAATCATTACCCCACTCACCCGAATAGAATGAAATCAATTTCGCATTACCCGAAATATTGAAAACTACACTCTTTCCTGCCGGTACAACTACCTCATCAGCCCACACTTCCAGTTCCGCATTATCTACTTCCATAGGGTCGTTACACGCAAACATGCTTGTCAACAACAATACGCCCCCTCCTATTATATTACTAAAAGTCCCCATACTATATACTACTTTTTATTACCACGACGGATTTTGTTTCAACAATCTGTTCAAAGACAATTCCTTGGCAGGAATAGGCTGCAAAATATGCTTTTCCGAAACATTACGGAACCCTGTTACACAATACGACGCAGGCTTATAATTCACCTCTTTCACATCAGCCATATCCTGTTCTATATCATCAGCTACCTCATGCATACGCTCCACGAATATCCCCCAACGTATCAAATCACCCTTGCGCAACGACTCAAAGCAGAGCTCTCTCGACCGCTCCTCACGTACAATTTTCTGGAAAGACCGATAGTCCAATCCCCTTACATCATATTTATCCACATCTACAGCACCCTCCATCAACTTGCCAAAAGCTCTTCTTCTCACCTGGTTTATAGCATTATAAGCAGCCCCGGTAGGCATTTTGAACAATTCATTCTCAGCCTCGGCATACATCAACAACACATCCGAATAACGCAACAGCGGATAATTGATAGGAGTATTATGCGCTGCCTTAGGAACCAACGTCTCCATCTCCCGACGGTACTTACCCAAATAACGACGCCAGTAACTCTCCGGAGCATGATACACCTTGACTGTATGATACTTACTGTTATCTTTCTCATCCGGAGTAGAAGAGTACGTAAACGGAGCAATGTTCCAATCCCGTCTCAACGTGTCATCCTCCTCATATATCTTATAAAACGTTCCCGTCGCTGCATACATTCCTCGGGCTATCCCTATTTCCGAATCATAATCATTATTAATGCCGTTCATACCGCCGATTATCCCGGTCTCGCCATACGCATCAGACAGATTGCCCCAAAACTCGACCTCCCAAATACTCTCTTTCGTATCATACTTATCCTGTGCAAGATTGATAAACACTTGCCGATAATCAGGATTCAGTTCGTGCTTAAACTCTGTATCTTCCATTACTTTTTTACACCAATAGCGGGCATCCTTGTATTTAGTAATATCATTGACCGGCTCGCCTGCCATATACAGGCAAACCCTCGCCAATATACCTCTCACGGCCGATTGTGTCACTCGTCCGGCATGATTGACATCATTCAACGTAAACACCAGGCCCTCCGCCATTTTCATATCTTTCAAAATTTGAGCATAAACATCTGCCGGAGAAGACTGAGGCACACTCATATTCTCAGGTACCAGTGTAGGTTCCAGTACCAACGGTACACTGCCAAACGTCTGTACCAACAAAAAATAGAAATATCCACGTAAAAATAAAGCCTCACCTTTGATACGCTCTTTCACCTTTTCCTCCACTTCCGCTTGAGGAAGTTTATAAAGTAACAAGTTCGCTCGGCCTATCCCTTTATACAAAATCGTCCACAAATTAGAAACACCGGCATCACTTGCCGTATGATTATAAATAACAGGCCCATAAGTATATGTACTCCTGAAATAATAGGACTCATCGGCATCATTACCCAGCCCCACCACATAATTATTGCCATAAAGATAAGTATCTCCCAGTGTTGAATACACTCCCGTAAGAGCCGCCTCCAGATTCTTCTCCGAATTATAATACGTATCCGGATATAACATATTCTTAGGCTCTCGCTCCAGAAAATCACTACACCCCAAACCGGCCAATCCTATTACCGAAGCTAAACTAATAATCCATATCAATTTCATAATATGACTCCTTATATATATCATTATTATAATCTTATACGAAAACCAAACGTTACAGTCTTTGCCCTTGGATAAGCACAAAAATCAAAACCCGAAGTCAAGACACTGTTCAAAATAGAAACTTCCGGATCCAATCCCGAATAACGAGTCCAAGTAAACAGATTTTGTGCGGCAATATTCAAATTTATGCTGCGCACCTTTATCTTTTTCATCCACCTCTGCGGCAAATCATACCCCAACTCCAATGTTTTCAACCTCAAATACGAGCCGTCCTCAAGCGTACGGTCAGATATAAAACCCTGAGGCCCTGCCCCTTTCGTCTTAAACAACGTATTAGACGGATGGTCGGGAGTCCAGCGCTCCTCATAAGACTTATACTGGTTTATTCCTACCTGAGCCGTACCATTTCCTTCAAATATCAACCGATTAGCATTAAATACCTTATTGCCATAAGACCACTGCAACAATACATTCAATGTAAAAGTCCCTATCCTGCGGGTCGAATAACTAAAATCATTTGTAAAACCTCCCGTATGTTTAGGATGAGGAGACCCCAGTATTACCCGATCATAATCATTTATCGTACCGTCTCCGTTTATGTCCTTGTATTTAATTACCCCGGGACTCACATCCGAACTCCCGTTATCTGCTACTCCCGGATTCAATACATAAATCCCCTCCGTCAAATTCCTGAAATCACTCGTCTGATATATCCCGTCAAAAATAAAGCCATAAAACAATCCCATCGGTTTGCCCACTTCCGTAATGTACATAGGCGTATTGTTGTAAGTCGTTTGGAAACGGGCAAAATCCAGACGGTTGTTCTGATCATTGTTCAATTTCAACACTTTATTCCGATTAAAACTGATATTAAATCCTGACTTCCAAGCAAAAACAGGAGTCTTGATGTTCGTACTCTCAAACGAAAACTCCCAACCCGAGTTTCTCACCTTTCCAATATTCTGCATGGCATACGTATATCCCGTACTGGCGGGAATCTGAGAGTTCAGCAACAAATTATCCGTATATTTATTGTAATAATCGACTGTAAAGGAAATTCGGTTATTCAATATCGAGAAATCGATACCCGCATCGAATTGTTTTGTCTCTTCCCATTTCAATTTAGGATTGGCCAATCTCGAAGTTCCCACGCCCAACGACGGAGTCTGGTTACCAAAAGAATAATAATTTTTTATTCCGGAGTCCAGCGAAGCCATATAATCATAATTGCCTATACGATTATTTCCTGTCACACCATAACTCGTTCTCAGTTTCAACGACGAAATCTGAGGTACATACCTTAAAAACTCCTCCTCTGCGACATTCCACGATGCTGCTACCGAAGGAAAATATCCCCATTTATGCCCTGGAGCAAATTTAGAAGAACCATCGGCACGCATCGTTACTGTAAAGAGATATCGCGAGTCATAAACATAATTGGCGCGTCCATAAAAAGAAGCCATTGTATAATCACCGTAAGAATAGGAAACCCCGTTTGCTACCCCCATACCCAAACCATAAATACCCAACTCATCATAAGGGACATTAATGGCCGTCATACCATCCGATTTGGTAACACCCAACTCAAACGACGCTCCACCTACCACGTTCAAATGATGCACATCTCGTATCTTCCTATCGAAAGTTATCGTATTCTCATTAGTATATATCGTACGTTGATAATGCGACACACTGCCCCATTGTCCTTTTGTATTGCGATTATTATACGGACTTCCATTTATTGTATTGCTGTTATTAAAATTCTCCGTAGACTCTTTTCTGTTATTTACTGCCCCCCGCACATTTATCGTCAGATAACCGGTCGGTTTGTACTCCATATATGCTGTTACCCTCAAATCGTCTCTGATTTGTTCTCGAAACTCGTTCGAATTGGAAAGTACCGGATTGATACGAAAATCATTATTCGAATACATGTCATCGTCCACCAATAACTCCTCCAAATCTGAATTAGGACTATACGGACGATACGCCCATACCCGGTATAGCAAATTAGTAATTGTCGTTGAACTTATTCCCTCCGATGAAATCAGCTGTCCGTAATTTTTATTATGGCTACCCGTCACATCGACACCTACTTTGAATTTGGAACGAATCATCTGGTCTATACTCGCCCGCCCCCGGAAAGATGAATTTCCCGAATTACTGATAATCCCATCTTGTCCATAATACGAACCAGAAATCGAATAGCGGGTTTGTGGTGTACCGCCTCTTACCGACAAATCATAAATCATCGTCATCGGATTAGAAGCCGAAATCTGTTTCTGCCAATTGATA
Source organism: Coprobacter secundus subsp. similis (assembly GCF_015097275.1). GTDB lineage: Bacteria > Bacteroidota > Bacteroidia > Bacteroidales > Coprobacteraceae > Coprobacter > Coprobacter secundus. The sequence continues at coordinate 4,078,554 of NZ_AP023322.1, read as the reverse complement.
CCCGGCGCATTCCTATAATCTTCCAACGTCTTGCCATCCTGAAAATAAAGCAACCTTGCCCGACTTTCATCATATTCTTCCAAATACTTCACATACTCATAAGCATCCATCATCTCTATCCAGTTTGTCATACGGGGAAAACCTACTTTGGCACTAAACGATACAATAGGTTTACCGACCATACCTTTCTGGGTCGTAATCACAATTACACCATTTGCCGCACGTGAACCATAGATAGCGATTGCCGATGCATCTTTCAACACACTCATCGATTTTATATCCTCGGCACTAAGCGAAGCCGGATCAAAATCTTCCATCGGTATGCCGTCTACGACAAACAACGGGGAATTATTCTGCGTCAATGAATTGGCACCACGAATAATAATACTATTCTCTGCTCCGGGCTGCCCGTCGACCGACGACACTTGTACGCCCGATACTCTCCCCGCCAGAGCCTCGGCAAAAGACCCCACCGGAGCTTTCGCCAAATCTTCCACATTCACTTGTCCCACAGCTCCGGTAAGGTCTTTTTTCGAAACGGCACCATAACCGATAACCACCACCTCGGACAACCGTTTATCCTGCTCGGTCATCTTAACATTGACAACTGTCTTATCGCCTAAAGATTTCACAATCTTAGTATAGCCCAACATTGAAAATTCCAGCCTCTTCACTCCATCCGCAATCTTCAACGAATACCGGCCATCCTTGTCGGTCATAGTTCCGGCATTATCCTCCAAAGCCCTCACGACAACCCCGGCAAGAGGTTGCTCATTCTCATCAGAAACCTTTCCCGAAACCCTCCGCTCCTGAGCCATAGCCGCCATTTGGCAAAACACAAATGCACCCAGTAAAAATATAAATTTGAAATATTTCATCTTCCCAACCTTAAAATTTAACTCTCTCATCTCAATCATCTCCCGACACTATCAGTCCAAAACCAGCTTTTTTACATAACGACCGTCAGCAGAGGTAATGACAACGACATAGACACCTTTGCCATTCATATCGACCCATATCTCATTCTGCATGGAAACTACCGTCTTCAATAGCACTCCTTTCAAATTATAAATCGATACACCGACAGGGCCGGAAAAGTCTGAGACAACACATATTCCTCCCTTGGTAGCCCACACACGACAATCGTCCCGATGTTCCATCCCCACAGAAAGTTCTGGTCCCGGGACGAACGACAGACACTCCATTTTGTCCCCTTTTGCCAAAGCCAAGTACAAATAATACTTTATCGATGCATCCAGATTCTCCAACAATATCCCCTCAGCCACAAAAGGAAACTCCAAATATTTACACTTTTTATCAGGACTTTTCCTTATCAAATCTGCCGTCATTTTTCCATCCGGCTCAGTTTTTAATACATAATAAACCGTAGTTATACTATCCGATGCCACCCGCACGGCAACATAATCATATCCTCCCGATGCTATCGCTGCCTCCGTAAAAACCGGTGCAGGAGCCATTTTCCCCGTAAGTCGCAACGAAGCCGTTATCTCATCTCCTGTACCCGACAATGATGTCATCTCTACCGTAGCTTCCGCATTGGCCTTCCCGTCAAAAGTCACCGTAACCGGAATTCCCGCATTTACCTCATCCGCAGCAATACGATTTTTATCAAGTGTAAAATAAGCAGCATCACCCCTTACCGACAACAGCACATCATTCGCAAGATTAGCTCCCGAAAGCATAAATTGTAAAGACATTCCCTCTCCTTCGCATACATTGAACTCCAGTTCGTCTGTCGACAACAATATTGCAGCATTCTCAAATACAGAACCCCGCAATGGTATTTTAAGCTCGGCTCCCTGAGAAGAAAAACGTACCCTCAACATATCAGAAAATTCACCCGTAATCTCACTGTCGAGTACAACCGTAATCTGTACACGATTACCGCTGAGTTCACTCTTTCCCGCTACCGAAAAAGGAGAAGAATCACCAAGCTCGCAGACAATATTATCGAGACTACAAACAAACCCCAATGTACAGATAAGCTCCATACTCTTAGGCTTATCGACAAGAGTAGCAATCACTATCTCATTCATGTTCAACTCGATAGACAAAGGTTCCCGCCAGTTATGAATCGGCAGCCCTCCATTCAATACAGGGTTCTCAAAATCTGCTTTCCAAGGCAATGACTCCCGATGATTATTCAGCAACTCCACAAACTCCTTCGACCTCATTTCTTCTGCCGTTTTCCTCAACGCCGAGTTAGCATTACTTTCATCCCCGTTTATATAATAGCAATTCGAGACAATAGCCCGAATGCTGCTTACTTTCGTCAATATTCCACCCGTACGGGGACTTTCAGAAACAGACGAAATCATTCCTGACGAATAACAATTACTGATACTGAAATCTGTATTCTGATCCAATTGTCCCAATATTCCACCCGTATAATTATAGCTGGTTACATTCCCGGCAGAATAACAGTCCTCCACCGAAAAAGCCTTTGTAGAACGAAATATTCCTATCAGCCCTCCAGCACTATTATTCGAAGCTGCAACGTCAGCATCGCTGAAACACCCGCTTATCACATGCCCCTCTGTATTGATATAACAACGCCCCACCAAGCCTCCGACACGTTCTTTGCCCATGACGGAACTGTTGCCGGTAATACCCAGATTCAGAATCGTTGCGTTGTAAACGTATCCGAAAAGCCCTACTCCCGATGTGGTCGGCCGGTTTACATAGAGATTGGAAATAAGGTGCGAGTTGCCGTCGAATGTGCCTCTGAAGCTGATATCATCGGATGTCCCTATCGGAGACCACTCCTTCCCCCCGAGGTCTATATCGTTCATAAGTACGAAGTACTGTCCGGTGAAGGTTTCCCCCCCGTTTACCTGCCGGCTCAATAGTGCCAGGTCCTGGGGCGAATGTATCTGCCATGGATTTCTTTCACTGCCATCTCCTCCGGAAAATTCTTCAGAAACTGATATCCCGTCCCAGACAGGAACAGCATACAATGCAGAACAGCACACACTAAAAATAAAAAATAAAAATGTTTTCATAGAACTAAATTTTAAACTCACCAGTTAACCAATTCCTTATTATACAAAAGTCCATTATCCTTCTTCCCCGGCAAAAGACTTACCTGTAATACGACCTTCTCACCCGCAGGCACCTTATACTCAAACCCGACAAAAACGGTATTCTTATTCCCGGCATCCCAGCTATTAGGAGACTTTGTAGACCAGGTACACACTTTCACCCCTTTCGGGTAATCCACCCGCAATACCAGTCTTTTCCCATTCTTTGCTACCAATACAGCCTTACCGTCCCCTATCATCTCAGCCCGACACTCGGTCAGCATGTTCCACCGTACTGTTGAAAGTTCTTTACCACCCTCTATCTCATCACGAACTACCACATACTGATTTTTTTCACCTACAATTGCTACCCCCCTTTTTACTTCCGACACCCGGTCACGATACATATCCGTCAAGTCCGATACGGCAAACATCAATTTATCAGACTCTCCCCAGCGGTCTACCTTAGCGTACCCTTTGACTCTTTGCAATTGATTGTCAAATGTCAGCGTGTTATGAGCCATATTATTATACCTGAATACCTGCCATCTTTGAGAATTCTGTTCTCTGTTCCATATATCCAACCCTTTTGACTCCAAAGACTCATATTGCTGCATCCCAAAATCACAAGCCCAACGTACTCCATCGGCCACCATAACAAAAGAACCGATATCCATATGCGCATGGCTGACCGAAGGCGAGCCTAACTTAAAACCTAAAAAAATAGCTTTCTTATCTGTCCATGACGTCCTCATAAAACAGACCGGAGATTTACCCTGAGCCGTAAACATCTTTTTTTTCGGAGGTAATATCGTACGCTGTTTTATACCATTGGCCCATACCATCAAAGCCGGCAAAAGACGATATCCTCCTAATTTGTTCAATCTCTCCAATTCCCTCTTCTGCATCCACAACAATGTCCCGTCATCATACTTCCGGGCAAACCAAAATAACGTTGTATTCAACCCAGTACGTCCATACTCGTCACTGTCACTATAATTAAAAATATGGTAATCATTCGCAATTACATGTTGCGCATATTCGGCCGTTTGTTTAAATCCCGGAGTTTCGGACAATCCGAAATCCGTACCAAAAGCCTTATCCAAAGCACTGATAAACATTACATTATAAGAAGTTCCATAACTCCAGTACCCCGCACCTTCAGGATAAGCCCCATCCGGAGCATAATCAGCCATATAAATATTATTGACAGACCTGTGCAACATTTCCTCAGCCAAAGCAGGCTCATCCTCCGCTATTGCCAAAGCACCATAAGCAATACCCGTATTACATACCTGGCTCCAATTGTTATGGGCCGTTATAAAATCATTATATCTATCGTCCATGGATGGCTTGATACCTTTTTCAATAATAGCATTCCGCACAATTGATTTAGATTCCTCTGAAAGCCAGTCATATAACCAGTCATAGCCGATAGCTACTCCCATAGTCATCTCACCCACATCCAGGAAATGTGACGGATTCCAGTCTTTAAAAGCAGCAACAGCCAGAAGTTCTTTCTCAGCCCGTTCGGCATACGCTTTATCATTCGTAAGACGATAGGAATAAGATAAGAAAAAAATATTACGCAAAGCCTTTCGTGACACATCGAGCAACCGCCGGCCGACCATAACCCGTTCTATAGGAGGTACGGACAACAACTTCTCACTCTCGGTAAGTATTGTCTCATGTATCTTCTCCCAACAGACATCCGAAGAAATAAAACGTCTGATACTCTGTTCTTCGTTTTTCAATAGCAATATTCTTGGATGCTGGGGCAATCCCCCCAACTTGATACGCCTTATTTCACCAGACACGGGCACCTGTAAAATAGTAAGAAAAGATATTACAATTACAATAAACTTTTTCATAATGCGAATTGAATTTCAAAAATTGTGGACAAATAAACTTTTTACAAAAGTATCCCCCTGATACCATCTTTACGGGATAAGATAATACGATTCGGAGGACAAAAAAATACAAATAGCCCACAATCCTTATTGTCTGAAAAATGAAAATTTCCATAATATTTTCCGAAAATATTTATTGAAAAAATAAAAAAGCATCCTTTGCAAATAATAAAACAAGGAACGAATTTTCCCCAATATAGATAAGGTATAACACAAATATAGAAAGAAACTAATTTGCTTTTTGTACAAATATATCCCCTAATTCGAACACCATTTCCCCCGAATACTTACACCGACCGAATACATTTGCCAATACAAAATACAAACAAACATTTGTCAAATTACTAAAACCAACAATCATGAAAAAATTATTTACTTTTACATTCTTGTTATTGTATGCATTTAGTGTTACAACATTCGCCGCCAGTACTTGGGACGGGATATCAGTTTCTGAAGAATTTTCCGGAGGAGATGGCAGTGAAAGAAATCCATGGCAGATACATTCGCCCCAGGACCTGGCACTATTGAGCCGGCAGGTAAACGGGGGGGAAACCTTCACCGGACAGTACTTCGTACTTATGAACGATATAGACCTCGGGGGGAAGGAGTGGTCTCCGATAGGGACATCCGATGATATCAGCTTCAGAGGCACATTCGACGGCAACTCGCACCTTATTTCCAATCTCTATGTAAACCGGCCGACCACATCGGGAGTAGGGCTTTTCGGATACGTTTACAACGCAACGATTCTGAATCTGGGTATTACCGGCAACAGTTCCGTCATGGGCAAAGAACGTGTCGGAGGCTTGGTGGGGCGTTGTTATATCAATACAGAGGGGCATGTGATAAGCGGGTGTTTCAGCGATGCTGACGTTACAGCTTCAGGAGATAACACCGGAGGCCTCATCGGTATGTTCCGTTCGACCAAAGCTTTTTCAGTTGCCAACTGTTACTCTACAGGAAACATCTCCGGAAAAAACTACACAGGCGGCATAATCGGACGACTCGATGACAACACCGGTTTCAGTATCAGTAATTGCTATTCGGCAGGGAATATTGCCTCCACAGGAAACGACTCTCGCACAGGAGGGATATTGACCAAAGCCAGTAGTGTAAAAGCTACCGTCTCAAACTGTTATTATATAAACGGGGACGAAAATAATGCCAACACTGCTATCAAAAAAACAATAGAAGAAATGAAAACCGCCGAATTTGTAACCGAGCTCAATGCTGAACAAGAATTTCCGGCATGGAAAACAGACCTCGAGTCTGGAAACATAAATGGAGGACTGCCCATACATATCTGGCGAAACGATATTACTACCGATATAAAGAAAAGCCAAACCGCTAATCCGATATACATCTACACACAAGGAAAAGACATCATAATAACCTCGGCATCCGACATACAAACCATACACCTATATAACATCACAGGACAATTGATAAATACTATAGACAAAAACCTGGCAAATACGACCCGGATAAATATACATACCTCCGGAATCTATATGGTTGTAGTGACCGCTAACAACACGAATACAGCACAAAAAATTATCATAAAATAATACATTTGCGACCCCCTCTCTGTTTCGAAAATAGGTGTAATTATAGATAGCAAAACACTGCACCTTTTTTTCGAAACAGGATTAAGCTCGTAATATCCTTATTGCACTCCCCACAGTACGCCACTGACAACAACAACAAAATTTTACGCAAACACACAACTTTTGCCAGTATATTTCATCAAATATTTAAAGGATTGTTCGCTAAAATCTTCACACACTAACAAATAGACAAAAATTACATCAAATTAAATTCAAATTGTAGCTTATTTCTTTGTCGTACACAAAAAAAATATTAATTTCGCATCATTATTACAATATCTGAGAAACAGACAAAAAACAATATAATTAACTATAAAAACGATCAAATGAAGAAGCACAATTTTTATGCAGGGCCTTCTATCTTAAGTGAGTACACCATTAAAAATACAGCTGATGCTGTATTGGACTTTGCAGGAACCGGACTATCACTATTGGAAATCTCCCACAGAAGTAAAGAATTTGTTGCCGTTATGGACGAAGCCAGAGCTCTCGTAAAAGAGTTGTTGGAAGTACCTGAAGGTTATGATGTTGTTTTTGTAGGAGGCGGTGCCAGCATGCAATTCTGTATGGTGCCCTTTAATTTATTGAAAAAGAAAGCTGCCTATCTGGAAACAGGTACGTGGGCTGTAAATGCCATAAAAGAAGCCAAGCTCTTCGGTGAAGTCGATGTCGTTGCTTCTTCCAAAGAAGATAACTTCACATATATCCCTAAAAACTATACCGTACCCGAAGACGCTGACTATTTCCATATCACGACCAACAATACGATTTTTGGTACGGAAATGCGCTATGACCCGGACGTTAAAGTTCCGTTAGTAGCCGACATGTCGTCCGACATATTCTCCCGTCCTATCGACGTTGCCAAGTACGATATAATCTATGCCGGAGCTCAAAAAAATCTGGCTCCCGCCGGAGTAACCATTGCCATTGTCAGAGAAGGTGCTCTCGGACATGTAGAGCGGGCTATACCTACTATGCTTGATTATCGTACCCACATCAAGAAAGGTTCTATGTTCAATACACCGCCTTGCTTGCCGGTATTCTCTGCATTGCAGACACTCAAATATTACAAACAACTCGGAGGTGTAAAGGTACTCGAAAAGATGAACCTTGAAAAAGCAGCCATCTTATACGATGAAATAGATAGGAACAAGCTCTTTAGAGGTACTGCCAAAGAAGAAGACCGGTCTATCATGAATGTATGCTTTGTTATGAACGACGAATACAAAGACCTCGAAACCGAATTTGCCGAATTTGCAACCAGCAAAGGAATGATAGGTATCAAAGGTCACCGCTCAGTAGGCGGATTCCGGGCATCTATATACAATGCGATGCCGAAATCAAGTGTAGAAGCTCTTATCGAGACAATGAAAGAATTCGAAAAGAATCACTAATTTTCTAATACAGTACAATACAATTAGAGAGTTGTCTCATAAACCAACGCCATTATACGTTGTTTTGAGACAACTCTCCGCTTTTAAAAAAAACATCACATCTGCCACTGTTTAGCCGAGTGGCACGTAGCAGTGACAGATATAAAAAAATAAAAACATGAAAATATTAGTAGCTACAGACAAACCTTTTGCTGCCATTGCCGTAGAAGGAATCAAAAAAGAACTGGACAAAGCCGGTATCGAAATGATTCTCCTGGAAAAATATGGAGAAAAAAGTAAACTTATCGAAGCCATTGCCGACGTAGACGGTGTAATTGTAAGAAGCGACATTCTCGATGCCGAAGTATTGAACGCAGCAAAAAAACTAAAAATTGCTGTACGTGCAGGTGCAGGATATGACAATATAGATTTGGCAACAGCAACAGCAAACGGTGTATGTGTGATGAACACCCCCGGACAAAACTCAAATGCCGTTGCCGAACTTGTATTTGGCATGGCCGTAATGCTGGTTCGTAACTTTTATAATGGAACATCCGGCACCGAGCTGAAAGGGAAAAAATTAGGTATACACGCTTTCGGACAAGTCGGCCGTAACGTTGCTCGTATTGCCAAAGGATTTGGCATGGAAATATACGCCTTCGACCCCTATTGCCCTGCTGAAGCTATAGAAGCCGAGGGGGTAAAACCGATTACAGATATTAACGAAATGTACTCAACCTGCCAATACATCTCATTACACATCCCGGCCACTCCGGAAACGAAAAAATCAATCAATTACAATCTGCTTAAGCAAATGCCCAAAGGGGCAGTACTTATCAATACAGCCCGCAAAGAAGTAATTGACGAAGAAGAACTCGTAAAACTGATGGAAGACCGTGCTGACTTCAAATACATATCCGATATTAAGCCGGACAACGCATCTGTATTTGCCGAAAAATTTGAAGGCCGCTATTTCTTCACTCCGAAAAAGATGGGAGCTCAAACAGCCGAAGCCAACATCAACGCCGGTATCGCAGCAGCCAAGCAATCAGTAGGCTTCCTCAAAGAAGGCATCGACAAATTCAAAGTAAACAAATAAGAACCCGTTAAGGACACTACAAAGAGTAAACAATTGATAACGGATTGTTTACTCTTTCTGTATTAATAGACGATTATTGTCATAAGCTTTCCTGGAACTTCGCCGAAATCGAAATATAAAATAAAAATTCCCGGAGAGACTTGCAGGCAATCCGGAATTCAAAATATCCGTCTATTACAAATCCCGAACAGTTCTAAAAATCCGGTATCGGTTGCCCGAAACACTGCGATAAAGTCCCAGCCGATTCCAAAAACTCCACAAAATATAGAGTAAAAGAAAATAAAAAAAATTTCAGCTCTTGACGCTCTTTCCTTTTTAAATATTATTTTCGCAAAAAATTTACTTATAGTTAACTTATGAATATCGGCAATCTCAATGACACCAAATTCGGGAAAAACGATATTCCCCATAATTCGACATACTCATGGCACGGATAAAACCTTTCAAAGGAGTAAGACCTCCAAAAGAACTTGTAGAGCAAGTAGCATCGCGTCCTTACGACGTTCTCAACTCGGAAGAAGCGAGGAACGAAGCCGCAGGAAACGAAAAGTCGCTTTACCATATCATTAAACCCGAAATAGACTTTGCTCCGGGAACCGACGAACACGATCCCAAAGTATATCAAAAAGCCATAGAAAACTTCAAGAAGTTTCAGGAAAAAGGATGGCTGCAACAAGACCCGACCGAAAGATATTACGTATACGCCCAGACCATGAACGGACGTACACAATACGGACTCGTCGTAGGCGCTAATGTCGATGATTACCTCAACGGTGTTATCAAAAAACACGAACTTACCCGCCGCGACAAAGAAGAAGACCGGATGAAACATGTCCGGATAAACGATGCCAATATAGAACCTGTATTTTTCGCCTATCCCGACAACAAGGAAATAGACCAAATCGTTGCAGAGACAACATCCCATCCTGCAGAATACGATTTCATTGCACCCGATGGGTTCGGACATCATTTCTGGATAATAGATAATCCGGAAACCATAGACCGCATCACCCGGTTATTTGCCCAGATACCTTACCTCTATATCGCCGATGGCCACCACAGGACAGCAGCAGCAGCTCTCGTAGGAGCCGAAAAAGCAAAAGCAAACCCCAATCATAACGGAGACGAAGAATATAACTTCTTCCTGGCAGTATGTTTCCCCGCTTCACAACTCAACATTATCGACTATAATCGAGTAGTAAAAGACCTTAACGGACTCACTGACGAACAATTTCTCGAAAAAATATCAGAGCACTTCTTTATCGAAAAAAAAGGCTCCGAAATATACAAGCCCGCTGCTCTGCACAATTTCGCTTTGTACCTCAATCACAACTGGTATTCGCTCACGGCCAAACCGGGAACCTATAAAGAAAATGACCCTATCGGAGTACTCGACGTCACCATATCATCGGACCTCATTTTACGTGACATACTGGGTATCACTGACCTGCGTTCCGACAAAAGAATCGATTTCGTCGGAGGCATACGTGGACTGGGTGAACTTCAAAAACGTGTCGACAGTGGAGAAATGCGTGTAGCTCTCGCATTATACCCTGTATCGATGAAGCAACTCATGGACATTGCCGATACCGGAAACATCATGCCCCCCAAAACAACATGGTTTGAACCTAAACTTCGTTCCGGACTTGTAATACACAAGCTTAGTTAAAAAACATAAAAGCCGTGCAGCTATCAGTAAACTATTTGCATCTTACTAATAGCGCACGGTAAAAAAGAAACATTACCGAATGGATGAAATACAACTTATAAAAGGTTGTAAAGAAAATAAACCGAAAGCGCAAAAAGAGCTTTACGAAACCTATGCTCGCAAAATGATGGCCGTTTGCCTGCGTTATACCAACGATAGGGAAAGTGCGCAAGATTTGTTGCAAGATGGGTTCATTAAAGTTTTTACAGCTATAGGTACATACAGCGGTAATGGATCGTTCGAAGGTTGGATGCGTAAAATTTTTGTAAATACCGCGCTTGAATATTTGCGAAAAAATGACATCCTCCGTGAGACTGTCGATATAGACAGTCCCGATACTTTAAAAGAGCCCGATTACTCGGCTCTCGAAAAAATATCGGCAGATGAACTGATGGAGCTGGTACGGGAGTTGCCGACAGGATTTAGAACCGTGTTCAACATGTTTGCCATTGAAGGTTATTCGCATAAAGAAATAGCCGAAGCATTAGGCATAAATGAGAGTACATCAAGGTCTCAATTTACAAGAGCAAAAAAATTGCTCCAAAAAAAATTAGAACCTTTTAGATGAACGATTTATAAGAAATACAGGTTAATTAAAGAAATAAGGTATTAATAATAACAATGGACGACAAGCGATTTGAACATATCATTCAATCGAAACTGAAAGATTACGAAGCCGACGTTCCTCAGGACCTTTGGTCCAAAATAGAGAACGAGCTGCCTCGCAAAAAGACAGTTTGGATGAAGCCTGTCTATCGCTATGCAGCAGCTTGTGCTGCTTTGCTGATAGGAGGGTTTACTGCGTTCATGTTCCTATACCGGCCGGAATCAGGCAACCATCTGGCAGTCAATAATGAGCCTATATCCATTACGTTACCCGAAAAACAGGAGATACCGACACCACACCAGAACATCGACAAATCCTCTGAAGAAATTCTTTGGGTCGATGATACTCGGAGTCCAATATCTCTAAAAAAACAGAAAACAAAAAATGCGGATAAACATCATATAGATGTCCAAGTAAGAACAACTCCGGAACAAGAAATCAAAGTCGAGGCAGAGCCGCACACCATTGCTTCTCCTGTCGAAAACAAGGAGAACCGGCCTTTATTGGCTGAAACATCGGTAACAAACCGGCCTCAATCCATTTCACAAGAAGAATACGAGCGCAAACTGAAAGAATTCGAATCAGCAGGGCAACAACTGCAAGAGTCCGATTACGAACAGATACTCAATTCCAAACATGATGAGCATGGATTCTCCATAGGACTTATGGCATCCAACTCATTGCCCGGAAATAAAAATATGGAAAACAGGCCTCTCACACGTAGTGCCATGGAAATAGATGATGAGCTCAATCTCTATTCGGCAGAAGAGCCTCTCAAGTTTATGCATAAGGTACCTATTTCTTTTGGTATTACCGTAGAGAAAAAACTGCCTCGTAATTGGGGATTAGAAAGCGGAATAGTATATACTTTACTACGGTCTGACTATAAAACTGCCAGTAACAACAGAAAAGGGAAACAAGAACTTCACTACGTAGGCATACCATTAAACGCGATATATCGTTTTGCTCATATACAGAATGCATCATTCTATGCGGCAATAGGAGCAAAAGCCGACTTCAATGTAAGCGGACGACGAACAGAAAATACACAAAATGACAATAAAGACGCCAAATTGTCTGAAGATATAAGAGACCATAGAGTACAATGGTCGTTTCACGCCAAAGCGGGAGCTGCTTATGCATTCCATAAGATGGCCGAACTTTATATTGAGCCCGGAGTTTCTTATTATGTGGACAACAGTAACATCCCCAACTTGTGGCACGACCGTCCTGTAAACTTTACAGTACAATTAGGACTAAGAACAAACTTTTAATCATATTAGCAAAACAATTATTAATTAATAAAAAGCAATTAAAAACAAGACCAACTGTATGAAAATGATGAAAAAAATCAGCTTTGCCTTGATGGCTGTCGCTTCAGTAATGCTGACGGGATGTTTGAAAGACAACGGTAATATCCTCACCTCCTATGGTGTAGGTACGATAAAACAGACAGCAATGGGGACCAAGTATATACAATTCGATGATAGCAGACTTTGTATTCAAAGTGAACAGATAAATCCTGACAGCCATGTAAACCAGCGCGTTTTTACAGGATTCACTATCAATTGGGACGAACAGCCTGCCTCTGCCAACCAAGACGGAATATACGCTGCCACTCTTAACGGGGAAGCCGACTATTTCACAGTAGGAGAATGCAATGCTTTCTCAGAGCAGAATAACGCAGCTTTCAGTACCAGTGACTCGTTGTTAGACATGTCTACGCCCTATATTACATACCTCTATGACAAGGTGAATAACATTATCACGTTCCAAACAGCTATGTACGAAACCGAAACCGGGCAACCCACATTACAATTAATGAAAGGAATATCAGGCCTTCACGAAGAAGGTTCGATAAAAACCGATACACTCTTGTTGGTATTCGACCAAGGCGATATAAAAAAAACATCAAAAAAATATCCTTGGAAATCGTTCCATTTACCATATTATCACGAAAACGTAACTATTGTGTTTAAAATAAAAGCACACAACCTGTCATTCAACGCCACTAATCCCAAAGGGACCGATTACTATACATTCAATGTACAATATACGAAACCCGAAGAAAACTAATAAACAAGGCTTTTATTTATTGATGTGATATTTCCAGTGAAAGGCGGGCTGCATATTCTTAATGTAGTCCGCTTATTTTATTAACCCTTTCACAAAAAAGCAACCCGTGACATCTCCAATAACACACATCCCATTGACAACCACAACCTCTATTCCCACCAAATTATATCAGAACAGAGTATGCCGTACCTTCATTTAAGCAATATAGAAACAGACGACAAAAATAAACTCCAAAAACCGTTTAAATACCCAAATAAAAAAATTGAAAATATTGATAATTTGCTATACGATACCTATTTTTCATCCTTACTATTTTAGCAATAAAAAATTCTGAATACGAAATGTCGATATTCCTAACTTTATCATAGAACGATACCCACTCTTTCAATCCGTACATTCAAAAAAGAAAAAACATAATAATTTATCATCACATACATCATTTTCTTAAAAAATCAATAAAAACATTCCTCTCCACACACCATTATTATATAAATAAAAATATATCCAAATAACTCTGTATGCACAAAAACACCTGCTTTCGAAACATTTTTACCCTTCGTTAAAAAGCCCGTATTCTATATTTGCAATACATTTTTTAAACAATAAAAAACATAAATTCTGATATCACAAAGAACACAATATAAAATTATGAAAAAAACTCTTTTATCATTATTACTTTTATCTTCTGCAATTTTTGCAAGTGCCAATTCAGAGATTCCACGCCCCGAATATCCGAGACCACAATTCGAAAGAACCGAGTGGATCAACCTCAATGGTACTTGGAGTTATGAATTCGATTTTTCCCAAAGCGGTTTAGAGCGCTCACTATTCAAATCCAAAGGATTTGATCGTCCTATTACCGTACCATTCTGTCCCGAAAGCCCATTATCTGGCGTAAATCATAAAGACTTCATCAATGCCATGTGGTATCATCGCAAAATCTCCATTCCTCAAAATTGGGACGGCAAACGCATCCTGCTCAATTTCGGAGGAGTAGATTACAAATCTACCATATATTTAAATGGTGAAGAGATTTTTGTTCATTACGGAGGCTCTTCCTCTTTTGCCATAGATATTACGGCATATGTAAAAGCCGGTAGTGAAAATGACCTTATTGTATATGTACAAGATGACTTACGGTCACAGCTTCAAACCGCAGGTAAACAATCGCGCCGATTATATTCCTACAGTTGCCTGTATACTCGTGTAACGGGTATTTGGCAGACCGTATGGCTCGAAGCCGTTTCAAAAGGCGGGCTGAAACTCTGCCGCATCACCCCCGATTTGGACAACAAGCAATTCGTTTTCGAACCTGTATTTTACGATTTAGACCTAAACGCAACATTCAAGGTCCGTGTACTGGACAACGGGAAAGAAGTTTATTCTCAGAAAGTACCGGCAAGTGACAATGCCTTCATAAGTGCTAAAATCAAAAACATAAAAACATGGTCACCCGAATCACCTTTCTTGTACGACATAGAATTTTCTGTATTAGATGCCGAAGGCAATACGATAGACAAAGTAAAGTCCTACGCCGGAATGAGAAAAGTGGAACTGCGCGGAAAGACATTCTATCTCAACAATGAACCATACTATCAACGACTTGTTCTTGACCAAGGATACTACCCCGACGGACAGTGGACTGCACCCGATGACGAACAACTCAAAAAAGACATTATCCTTGCCAAAGAAGCCGGATTCAACGGAGCAAGACTGCACCAGAAAGTTTTCGAACAAAGATATTTCTATTGGGCAGACAAATTAGGATATCTCACTTGGGGCGAATCGGCAAGTTGGGGAATGGATTGGACAAGTCCGCTCGCTGCACGTAACATGATTACCGAATGGGAAGAATGCGTGGCCCGTGACTATAATGCTACATCATTAGTCGCTTGGTCTCCACTCAACGAGACATGGAAAGAAGACATCGACGGACAACGCGCTCGATTGACCAACGACCTCTATTTTATCACAAAAAGGCTCGACCGTACACGCCCGGTTGTATCTGCCAGTGGAGGTTATCACGCAGGATTTACCGACATATATGCCGAACATACATACGTTCAGGACCCGATAGAGCTTTACAAACAACTCTCTCTCGACGAAAACGGATATCCCTACATACATCATCCTAATTTCAGCGCTCCCTATAAAGGCGAAGCCTATATGATAGACGAATTCGGAGGAATACAGTGGATTAAGGAAATGAAAACTGCCGAAGTTGCCGGAACCGACGAATTCTGGGGATACGGAAAACCTCCGAGAACCATAGAAGAATTCTACAAACGGTTAGAAGAGCAAGTAAATGTCGTATTGAGTATGGACCACATTACGGGATTCTGCTACACTCAAATTGTAGACGTCGAGCTCGAAAAGAACGGTATCTACACATACGACCGCAATTTGAAATTCGATATGGAACGTATTCGTAAAATATTTTCCAAATCACGAGAACAGGCAAAACTCGAAGTCGCGAAGATGCTTTCCGAACGAAATGCCCGTTGAATGACAAAG
The DNA here is from genome assembly GCF_015097275.1 of Coprobacter secundus subsp. similis. GTDB lineage: Bacteria > Bacteroidota > Bacteroidia > Bacteroidales > Coprobacteraceae > Coprobacter > Coprobacter secundus. Next base: position 4,062,619 of record NZ_AP023322.1, on the reverse strand, counting down.
AAGCTAATAAATAGCAATATAAACAAACACTATCATTAACTAATTTATTCACACTATGAAAAAAAGAAACATTTTACTCGCTACGGCTCTCCTATCTGTAGGAAGTGTATTTGCTCAGACTTTGCCTGACGGTATGACCGCGTTGCTACCTTCCGGAGTAACGCCTAATATTACGCAAGATAAAAAGTTTATCATGCAAAAAAATCTGACAGTTGCCGGCTCTCCGGAAAAAGGCTATTATGCTTTTTTCTCCGCCTCAGACAGCGATCACGGTGAAGAACTTTGGGTAACTGATGGTACCCCCGAAGGAACGCGTATGGTCAAAGACATCAATCCGGGTGTTGCCACTTCAGATGTCAATTATCTTACCCGTTTCAATGACAAAGTCGTGTTTTCTGCCGATAATGGCGAAGACGGTTATCAATTATGGATTTCCGACGGTACCGAAGAAGGGACTCGCATGGTCAAGAAGATTCATGAATTCGACTCTTCCAATCCCATTGGCTTTTGCCAAATGAACGAAACACAATTCATCTTTTTTGCTTCCGATTACGAAAGCGAAAATTTCAGCAGTGAAGGTGCTCAGAAATGGCTTTATGTCAGCGATGGGACAGAGGAAGGAACCAAACTCGTCGCTCAAGTCGATTGTCAATTCCCCGGCGAGGACATTGACCATCGTTATGGAGCTGTTATCCGCGTAGGTCGCAAAGTCTTCTTCAAAGGAGATGTTGCAGACAAAACAGGTACCACTTATGGGTTAGAATTATGGGTAACCGACGGAACTACCGAAGGCACCTATATGGTAAAAGACATCAATCTTGAAAAAAATGTAAACAAGGAAGGTAGTACATTAAGTTCTGCTATCAACTCGATGCAAAATTTCTATAATGAAGGTTTATTCTTCAAAGCCTGGGACGAAGACCATGGCAATGAACCCTGGTTTACCGACGGCACTGAAGAAGGTACCTACCTGATTTACGATACCGACCCCACTGTCGGAGCTAACGGAATCGGAGTCGGTGGAGGCGTTACTATGGTGGGAGAAGTATACAACGGGGAAATTTGTTTCCGAGGAAAAGACCCGAAACTTGGATGCGAATTCGGTGTTACAAATTGTGAAAAAGGAAACTTCAAATGTTTTGACATCTTCACTGTAGAACCTACCCAAGACCACCAGTCATTTGCCGACAACGGCGTTGTATTCGATGACAAATACATGTTCTGTGCAAATACCGGAACAGATGCAAACATTGAATCTTGCAAAGGAGGAGAACTTCACTGGTATGACGGAGAGAAAGTACAAATGCAATATGATTTCGCCCCCGGTGTAGGTTGCGATTGGGTCAAAGAACTGACGGTAGCCGGTGGTAGCCTTTACTGGTGGAACGAAGGCAATATGGATGGAACCACAGCTACCGATACCAAACTCATCCGCCTTGACAAATGGGATGGCGTGCCTCAAATCGTTTCGAATATCGATGCCAACGGTGATAAAATATACTGCTTGCGCAACTTGAACGGAGAATTGCTTTTCACTTCAAAAGCAAGCAATCAATTATATTGCTACCACTATCGTCAAGACGGATATGACCCTGCAAAAAATCCCGATAAAATGGAACCGGAATATCGTACACGCGAAGAAATCGAAACAGGGATTGAAAACGTAACGGATAACAAAACCAACAGTTTCGAAATCTATCCCAATCCGGCAACTGAAACATTCCGTATCAAAGGTATCGACACAATGAAAAGCAATCTGAAAATTTATGACATATCGGGCCGCCTCGTAAAGAGTATCGATAATGTATCTGTTTGCGATGCTATCAGCGTATCCGACTTAGCTGCCGGTATGTACGAAGTTATTGCTTCCTCCGCTACCGGAACTAAATCTACTCGATTAATTGTTAAATAAATAAACCATATCCATGAAGGTGTTTCATTGATAATCATTACAAAATTGTCGATGGAACACCTTTCTACTCTTTATCATTGTATTCATTCTTCTTCAGCAATTATGCTTACACTTTTACATTTAGAAAGAATGAAATCTAAAATCTAATAAAGAACCAACAATGAATGATTTCAAATATCTGAGAACGGCAATATGTATCATTGCCTCATTTTTCACATTTGCCTCGTATGGACAGAAAATAGACATAACGGGAGCAGTGTTGGATAGTATCAACAAAGAGCCGCTCATTGGGGTCACTGTGATGGAAAAAGGTACGACAAACGGTGTCTCTGCCGACTTCGACGGAAAATTCAAAATTCAGGCAGCGCCCAAAGCAACCCTTATATTCTCCTGCGTCGGTTATACTTCAAAAGAAGTAAAACTTTCCGGACAAAGAAATATAACCGTCCTTATGCAACAGGCAAGTAAGACATTAGATGAGTTTGTAGTAATCGGGTATGGTATCCAACGCAAAAGTGATATCACCGGTTCTATCTCCTCCATTTCCGGCAAGGATGTAAACGACGTTCCTGTCGCCTCAGCACTGCAAGCCCTTCAAGGAAAAGCTTCCGGTGTAAACATCATACAGAATACCGGAGCTCCGGGTAGTAATACCACTATCAAAATTCGCGGTACCGGTACTGTCAACGATGCCGACCCTCTCTATGTGGTAGACGGGTTCATCGTCGATGACATAAACCATATCAATCCAAATGATATTGCAAATATCGAGATATTCAAAGATGCCGCCTCAAGTGCCGTATACGGTGCCCGAGCAGCAAACGGTGTAGTTTCCATTACCACAAAAAGCGGAGAATCGGGAAAAACAAAAATTACATTTGACGGCTACGTCGGCATTTCCAACCCTTGGAAAAAAATCGACGTCATGGGAGTAGACGATTATGCCCTGATGCAGGATTATATAAACGGGACAAGTATATACTCTTCCGACGGACGCTTATATTATTCCAAAAATGGTGACAATTCATATCAATTTGATGACCACAAATATTTCTTAGTCGACACGATACGCCGCAATTCCCCATCCAATTGGTGGGATGCTATTACCCGTACCGGCTTCAAACAACAATATAACATCTCTGTTTCAGGCGGAAATGAAAAAACCAAATTTATGGTCAGTGCCAGCTACTACGACGAAAAAGGTATCGTAAATACATCCGACTATAAACGTTTCAATACCCGCATCAATATAAACCAAAAATTAGCCTCATGGTTGAACATGACAGCCAATCTGTCATACGCAAACGAAGACCGCAACATAGTGCCAGAAGGTTCAAACAGTGTCCTCAAACGAGCTCTATATCAAAATCCGCTCATATATACATACGACACCCGCGGATACTGGAGCGAAGACCACCCTTTGGCTATGATAGACCGTAACCATAATAAAATAAATCGTGACCGTTTCGACATGAATCTAAACCTTTCCGCTGACATAACGAAATATTTGGTATACCAGTTCAAAGCATCCTACTATCTGGTTCCGGAAACAACCAATAAATTCACGGAAGTAAACAATCTGGAAACAGACTTTGCCATGACCGATTTGACTACTGTCTATAAAATGAAAACAAGCACGAACAAATGGGAAATAAACAACCTCCTGACATTCAACTGGTACAACGATATTCACAACATTACCGTACTGGCCGGTCAGACTGCCGAAGGTTACAAATACGGTTACCAGGAATCTACTCGCAAAGGGACTCCGAGCAACGCCAAAGACCAATGGTATCTGTCAAGCGCATTCACCGGAGATAAAACATACGGGCTCGACCGTGAATGGACTGCAGTAGGTGTTATAGGACGTATCAACTACAATGTGCTCGACCGTTATTTGCTCCAAGCCAATATACGTGCAGACGGGTCCTCCAAGTTCTCGAAAAACAATCGTTGGGGATATTTCCCTTCAGTATCCGTCGGATGGAAATTTTCTTCCGAACCGTTTATGCAAAGAGCCAGTTGGATGGATCTCGGTAAATTGCGTGTAGGTTGGGGTATTCTGGGTAACAACCGTATCGATGAACTCGCCCGCTATACCTACCTTACCAATCAATACAACTATCCATACGGTCAAGGTAATCACATATTGCAACCCGGTATTACTGCCACAACGCTCGGAAATCCGGATATCAAATGGGAAAAAACAGAAACATTCAACGTAGGTCTCGACTTTGCATTCCTGCGCAATAGCATCACTTTCGGTATCGAATACTTCAACAAACATACGACCGACATGTTGCTGGCCGTACCTACCGTTTCCTCAGCCGGACTTGACACCGACCCGATGACCAATGCCGGAGCTGTCCGCAATTACGGTATCGAAACGAGCTTGAGTTATAAAAAACAAATCAACAAATTCGGATTCGAAGTAGGATTCAACCTATCTTGGATTAAGAACAAAGTTACAAGCCTCGGAACCGGTAACGAACCTATCTACGGCTCTTATCTGAGTGAAGGCAGTATTGTCGATTACGTAACAAAAACAGCAGTAGGTATGCCTATCGGAAGTTTTTACGGATATGTAACTGATGGTATATTCAACACATACGAAGAAGTAAAAGCCAGCGCACAATACGAGCCGGGGAAACTCGACCACGAGCAGACGACCCGTCCCGGGGATTTCCGTTTCAAAGACCTCAATGGTGACGGAAAAATTACCGCTGAAGACCGCACATACCTCGGCTCTCCACTACCCGACTTCGTATTCGGTATCCCCTTGCAATTCAGTTATGGCGATTTCGACCTCAACATCTTCTTCCAAGGACAAACCGGAAACAAAATATTCAATGTAATGGACTATTATTTGTATAACGCTGCCGAAGGAAACGTGTATGCCGACATCCGTAGCAAACACTGGTCCGGACAACTCGCCGAGAACCGGGCATTCTTCCCGTTGAACACCGATGCCGAAGTTCCCGACCTCGACAGTAGCGACAGTCCACGTAACTTCCGTTCGTCTGATTTTTTTGTAAAAGACGGCTCTTATTTGCGTCTCAAAGAACTACGTCTCAGTTATAATGTTCCCAAAAAACTCATTTCAAAATGGAAAATCGATAACCTCTCGTTTTCTTTGACAGCTTACAACCTGCTTACCTTTACCGGTTATGATGGATTCGACCCGGAAGTCGGAAAAGTTTCAGGCACGGAAAGTAACAACTTAAGTATGGGTGTTGACCACGGTAACTATCCGCAAGCACGTTCATTCACCCTTGGTTTCAAGATTGGTTTATAATTATAAAATACTATCCAACTATGACTAAATACATTTTCAAGATACAAATACTATGTCTCGCGCTTCTTGTATTATCAGGGTGCAACGATTTTCTTGATAAGGAAGTCTTAGGGAATTCGACCGACAAAAATTTCTACGACACCCGATACAAATTACAAGCTGCCCTCAATGCCACCTATGACATTTTACAAAGCGACGAATTCACCGATAGCGACTGGCGATTCGGCGAAGCCACTGCTGACGATGTAATCGGGTCGGACGAAGGGCTCAGCAGCCAAATGGGACAACTGGTACATTTCAGGTTCAATACCTCCAATACATACATCAAAAAACGTTGGGACATCAACTATAAAGGCGTCCACCGCGCTAATCAGGTCATTGCCAATGTCGACAGAGTGCAGCTCTCAAACAACGATTACAGCAAATACCGTGAAATACGTGAGATTTTAGGACAAGCCAAATTCCTACGTGCATTGTTTTACTTTAACCTTGTCAAAACATTCGGAGGCGTTCCCATTCGTCCCGAAATCGAGACCGTAGACAACCTGGTAATTCCAAGAAGCTCCCGCGAAGAAACATTTGCATATATCGAAAAAGACCTGCGTGAAGCCGCCTGTATGCTCTCCAACCGATACACATCAAGTAATTCGGGCAAAGCCAGTGCCGGTGCTGCCGTAGGATTGCTGATGAAAGTCCTTATGTATCAGGCTACTCCGGGAACACCATCTGAAAAATGGGAACAAGTGGTAGAATTGGGCAAATACTTCGTACAAGGAGCCTCAATGACTATGAGCCAAATGCTTCGTTACGACGAACGGTATAACGAAGATTGGGAAACCCTTCGCAAACGTCTATGGTTCAAACCCAAAGAACTCAACGGAGAAACAGACCCCTACGAAGGTCCCGACTTCGAAATCGCAAAACTGGTAAATGCATACACTTTCAAATATACCGATGCCACAGGTTCACCCATTACGTATCTCGACCAGTTCTATTCCGCCGGAGAATTTTGTAGTGGCTCTATATTTGAAATTGTATTCAAAGAATCCGGAGACGGAACGACTGGCGACACCAATGAGGGTAGTTCGATATACTCCACTCTATTTGCATCAGGAAGTCCCATGTATGCCGACGACCAAATCATTGCCAATATCTTCGGCAACGATTACCGACGCAACTTTACCATCGGACACCATCAATACACTCCCGACCATGAAAACACCGAAATTGGTGCAGGTCGTATATTATCCTTGAAATGGTACACCCCTATCAAAGACCGGCCTACATATACAGGAGACAGTGGTAAAAACCGTCGCTATTTGCGTTACGTAGATGTAGTACTGATGTTTGCCGAAGCTCTTAATGAATGCGGAAACGGTGCAGAAGCTTTAGAGCAACTCAACAGTTATAAAGCCGTCGTCAACGAGTTAAACAACAGTTCATCCCTCTATATCGGAGGCGGCTATGGTTACCTCCGCGACCAAATTTGGAAAGAACGCCGTATCGAATTCTCTTACGAATGGGAACGATTCTGGGATATCGTGCGACAAGGCCGTGCCGCAAGTGCATTAAAGACATTCAGTACGATGCGTCCTAACAAACGGGGGCTCTATTTCCGCGAAGGGGTTAACGAAATATTCCCGATTCCCCAGACTGAAGTAGACATCTCGAACGGAGTAGTTACTCAAAATCCCGGTTATTAATATTAATCTGAAATTTATCTGCAATGAAAATAGCATTAAAAACAATATTAGGATTTTTGGTCATTGCGGCTTTCACTGCGTGTGAAGACGATGAAGCCACTCAGCCCCATGCCGCAATGTCAGTCGGAAAATACATCTACGACACAAACGAAACGATGAAAATACACTTTACGGGTTCCGCCGAAAACGTAGTCATATACACCGGTGATACCGACCACGACTATGAACTGCGCGAAGCCAGCAATTACGGACTGGTTGTCAATAAAGGTTTGTTTACATATTCATACCAGCAACCGGGCACTTACAAAGTAGTATGCGTCGCAACCAACCACACCGACGCAGGAAATTCCATCAAACGCGATACCTGCTCCTTCATGGTAAAAGTTATCGATGACGTTACCGAAATAGAAAGGCTATCCGCTCCCCAGGTTATCTACGATGAAGTATTTGCCAATCCAGTCAATGAAACCGACTGGTTGCTGCGCCTGCCACGAAAAATCAAATTCAAAACATCCAATGCGACAGTTTCGCTTTCTCAAAAGCTGAAATTCTACATCGGATCCGATTCCACAAAAGTCTATATCGATGATAAAGAATTCTCTTCTACGGCCAAATATAATCTGGCAAACGTTCTCAACATCAAACTGAAATCTCATGAAGGAACCGAACGTCCGTACAAACTCTATACGGTAAACTACGGAGAATTCAAAACATTCGAATTACTTGGAGTACAAGGCACGATAACCCGTTCGGAATTTGATTACAGTTATTACGAAATCAATATGACTGTTCCGTCGGGAAGTGATTTGAGCAACCTCGCTCCCACTTTCACCTTATACTCAGACAATGACAAAGTATATATCGATGACGTTGAGCAAATTTCAGGTACCACGACAGCAGACTTTACCAAACCGGTAACATATCGGTTTGTAGCGTCATATCCCAATCGGCCCGATATCACTGCCGAGTCTACGGTTATAGTAACGGTAACACCTCAATAAATTCTTTCCGGGGAATCTGAATTCCCCGGAAAGCAATCAATAACTATTATAAAATCAAAGGCACCATGATAAAATCCAAACTACTGACGATAACATTTATTATTTCCTGTCTTATATCTACTGAAGGAAAAAATGTGTATATCTACAACGAGAAATCCAACAAACCTATTAACACATTCACAAACGTACGTAAAATTACATTTACGGAAAATACTATGAATATAACCGAAAGCAATGATAAAACCTCTGAAATTCCTCTCTCTGACTTCAACTTTTTCACCTTTATAGAAAAAGTAATCTCCTCCGTAGAAATGCCATCAAAATCAAATACCATTGTCTATATTGACACCAACGACATCCTTTCTATAAAAACAGATAATACCATAGACAATGTCGAAATATTCTCTGTAAACGGAAACAAAATACTTAGTTCTATACCTGTATCCAGCACGTTCTCACATTCTCTCGCTTCTTACCCTGCCGGAATGTATATAGTAAAAACAAGAATAGGAGAAAATCAAGAATTTCATAAAATCATCAAGAAATAAAACTATGAACATAAAAAATAACATTCTGATAAAATTATCATTGGTAAGCTGCCTGATTTTCTGTGGTTTCTGGTTAATCGCACAAAACGATTTATTCATTTACAAAAATGGATCCATAATTTTCCAAGGTTCTACAGAAAACATAGACCAAGTAAAAATAGAAGACAATAAAACTAAAATTTCTATATACGACACATCCGGTAAGACCCTGTACAGCGAAGCTCTTACCCAAATCGACAGTATTACTCTTATCGAAAAACCTATAGCCGATGTCTTGGATGTCGTTTTCAATGAAGACGGCTCGGCCACAGATATCTCCCCCATGAAAAATAACATTGAGGCTGTAGGTACAAAAACATATTACAATGATATATACAATAGATATGTATCTACATTTGATAATACCTGGGCCGGTAAAACATCTTCATATTACAAAATAAACTATGCCAATAACCAGGCATTCAAGGATGCTCTTGCCGACGGACATACCTTAGAAGCTGTCGTCATGGCAAACTATGAATCACCTATCGCAAACGGAGAAGCTAAATTTTTTGCATCTCACGAACGTGGAGGTACGGGTCTTATGGTGTGTAAAACAAACAACGGCATGAATGAGACAAATGAACTCACATTTCTTCCTAATGTCTCATCAGGAAACAGTACATGGCGTTGGGGAACCAGTGGTATAGTACCCCAACCGCGAGAATATTATCACATAATAGGCGTATGGAATAAAGAAGAGGCAAAAGTCTATATATACATAAACGGAGAATTAAAAAATACAGTTGATACTGAAGGTAATTTTATATTCCCAGTAAACGGTTCCGACTGGTTTGCCATCGGCTGTGATGCAGGACCTACTGCCCAATTAGGATGGAGTGGAGACGTGGTAATCGCCCGTATATATGACAAACCTCTGAAGGATACTGAAGTAAAACTACTATGGAACGATATTGAAAAGCTACAGAAAAAACCGGTAGCAGATATACTCGATGTCGTATTCAAAACCGATGGTACCGCCGAAGATATTTCCCCTATGAAAAATGTCATTACAACAAACAACAGTGGAGCGTTATCTACATATTATAGCAATACTTACAAACGATTTGTCGCTAAATTCGGGAATACGTGGGCCGGTGCTACTTCAGGATTCTACCGCATTGATTATGCCAATAATGAAGCTTTCAAAGAAGCTTTGAAAGATGGTCATACTTTAGAAGCTGTCGTTATGGCTGACTTCGAACCGCCTATCTCCAATGGAGAAGCCAAATTCTTCAGTTCGCACGAAACCGGAGGTACCGGATTGATGGTCTGTAAAACAGACCGAGGTTTGAACGGGAAAAACGAACTCTCATTCTTGCCTCACGTCGGGGGAGACTGGAAATTTGTCACAAGCGGTATAGCACCTCAACCTCAGATATACTACCACATCGTTGGAACCTGGAATAAAGAAGAAGGAAAAGCCAGGATATATATAAACGGTGAACTGAAAAATACGATAGAAGCTGTCGGGGAATTCAAATTCCCAAAAGATAATTCAAACTGGTTCGCCATCGGTTGCGATGCCGGACCCACGGCTCAGTTGGGATGGAGCGGGGATGTGGTATTGGCTCGTATCTATGACAACCCGCTTACCCCTCACGATGTTGCCGTGCTATGGGACGAAGTGAAGAAGCTACAGGAAAATGCCGTAGTCGATATGGTAAGTGACATTGACTTCATCTCAGGTATCGCCGTCAAAATTGGAGCTACTTATAATATCTCCGGTACCGGATTTACCGAAGACGATAAAGTCATTTTCACTTCCGTAACCGATGCATCGAATATACAGACCCTAAACTGTACACTCAACGGAGAAAACGGTATATATATCACTATCCCGGAAGGATTCCAATCCGGGCAATACCGTATGATGCTTTTACGAGGTGAAAACAGACAAGACCTCGGACTGACAAAACTCCAAATCGTAACAAAAATGCCCCAACCGGCTCAAATCATAGCCCACAGAGGATATTGGGATACAGAAGGATCTGCTCAAAATTCTCTGACAGCAATACGAAAAGCCCAAGAACTCAATCTTTATGGGTCGGAACTCGACATCTGGCTTACTACCGACGGACATCTCGTTCTCAACCACGATGCAACTTTGAATGGAGTAACTATTCAAAATTCGACATACGAACAAGTAAAAGACCTTACGCTAAGTAACGGTGAAAAAATAGCACAATTGAGCGATTGTTTAACACTTATCAAAGAGAGTGAAAGCCCTACAAAACTAATTATTGAAATCAAGACTCACTCAACGGCTGAACGAAATATGGCCGCGGCAAAAGCTGCAGTCGAGGCCGTTGCCGAATCCAGAATGCAAAACAAAGTAGAATACATAGCTTTCGATTTAGATATCTGTAAAAAAATCGTTTCCCTCGATGCCTCAGCCAAAGTCTCGTATCTGGCAGGAGGAATTGCCCCGGAAACACTCCATACCTATGGCATCAGTGGATTAGACTATCATATTCAAGAATTCCGAGACAATCCACAGTGGATAAAACAAGCAAAAGACCGGGGAATGTCGGTAAATGTATGGACTGTCAATTCAATCGGAGATATTGCCGAAATGACTAATGCAGGAGTACAATTTGTAACTACCGACAAACCTTTAGATGCCCTGAAAGTCAAACAATATTACGAAAATAATCAATGAACAAAAAAATGAATGTACATATAAATTTCAAAACCTCAATACTCATTATGTTTTTACTTGCAGCATACAATATATATGCCGTCAGTAAAGACCCATATTCCGGTTCTCGGATTTTTTGGGATACCGATAGTGAACTGACCCTATTCCCTTCCGGCAACTATGCCCGTATCATACAGCTTCAAGACGGTCGTATCATGGCCGCAGCCGAGTCCGGAGGCGGAATATCGGTATGTTACAGTTCCAACTACGGAAAAACCTGGACCTCCCCTGAGTTGATTGTCAGGCAACAAAGTCTGATACCATACGCTGTACCCGACCTGATACAATTGACCGACGGTACCATACTTGTCGGATTCAATCCTCGGCCATCATCCCCATATAGCGAAAACCGAAAATTCGGTATACGTACCATGATAAGTCATGACAACGGAAAAAACTGGGAAGGACCTATCTTTATCTTCGATGCCCAATATATTTCCGATAATGGATGCTGGGAACCTTCATTCCTTGAATTGCCTTCAGGAGAATTACACTGCTATTTTGCCAACGAAAACGACTTTACATTAAGCAACGAACAGTGCATATCGATGTGCCGCTCATTCGACAAAGGGAAAACATGGAGCGATCCTGTACGCATATCCTTCCGGCCCGGTTCCCGGGACGGTATGCCGGTGCCTATCATAACCGACAATGGAGAAATTGCAGTAATCATTGAAGACAACGGTTGGCCGGGATACTCAGGGTTCAGAGCAACGACAGTACGATGTCCGCTTTCAGACAATTGGAACAGCGTCATAGGAGCCGACAGCCCAAACCGAAATATCATATTTGCCAATACAAATGACAAAAAATATAAATCTGCAGCTCCCTATCTGCGCAAATTACAATCGGGTGAAACCATAGCTTCCTGGCAAGGCGACTATGGCGACCGCAAAGGAGTCGGAGAATCCCAATATGATATGTTTGTTGCCGTCGGGGACAAAGATGCCAAAAATTTCAAAGCCATAAGTGCTCCCTTCAATCTCTCCCTGTCCCAACATTCATTATGGAACTCAATAGCCGTTGTAGGAGACGGCAGTGTAATTGCCCTTGGCTCCATAGGAGACCCGAATACCGGAAATGCCATAAAAATGATAAAAGGATATCCCAAAACATATTTTGAGGCCGACTTCGGCACCCCCGTTCTCGATGGGTCGGCTTCAGGCGACACATGGACATACAAAAATGCCCAACAGGTATTTATGGGTAACGTTACCAAAAACAAAACAACAGCCGATTTTTTGTATGACAACAAATATCTCTACTTCACAGCAAGAGTAATAGATCGGGACATCTACACCGACAAAGTAGACAACGACGGTATTTTCCTGTCTCTCGACTTGGAAAATGCCTGCGATACATACCCACAAAAAGGGATGTTCCAGTTTTTCCTCGATGTCAATGGGAACGTTACCATGAAATATGGAGATAATAATAACTGGCATGATGCCGACAATACCGAAGATATAACCTATATCGTCAATACAAAATCTTTTTATTACGATATGGAAATAGCCATTCCCTGGAAACTGCTTGGTTACGAAACAGCTCCTGTACAAAACCAAATGAGAGTAAATCTGGAAATTCGAAACCGTAAAGACGGAGCTGTCGAAAAAGAAATAATACCCGAAACACTGGCTAAGCAATCTTGGAGCTGGATGGAGTTCAGACTGAATAAAACTGAAAGTGGTATCCAAACACCACTTTCAGACAACCAGAACATAATAGCATACACCGAACATGGAACACTGAATATAAAAAGCAATACCGATATCTCCGGTATCTCTGTATACGCTTCCAATGGAGCTCTGCTACATCAAACTCAAAGTTACGGTAATTCGTACCAGATTCCTCTATCCTATTCCGGAAACGGAATTCTTAAAATCAAACTCGCAAACGGAAATACCGTATCCAAAAAGATTTTATTTCCTTGAAGAGTTTTATTATTTTTTAATTTATATTTATCACAAAAAAAATCAATTCTCCACTTTATGAAAATACGATTAGTTACTTTAGCAATCATCCTCACCGCTATTACATCTGTGGCTCATGCCAAGCGGGTAGACCCATATAAAGGTTCTCGGATATTCTGGGATACAAGTAGCCAGACAACAATCTTCCCCACAGGAAATTACGCCAGATTGATAGAATTGCAAGATGGTCGTCTGCTCGCAGCTGCCGAAAGCGGAGGCATTGCCATATCTTTCAGTGAAAATAAAGGAAAAACATGGAGTGCTCCAACCAAAATAGTCAGCCCTTCAAGCAAAATGTTCCTTGCTGTACCCGACCTTATTCAACTTTCTGACGGAACAATTCTGGTAGGATATAATCCGAGACCCGAAGCACCCTATTCCGAAGAACGCCGCTTCGGAATACGTGTAGTACGCAGTACCGATAATGGAGCTACCTGGAGCGAACCCATTTTTATATTCGACGCTAAACATAATTTCGACGACGGATGTTGGGAACCCTCATTTCTGGAACTGCCCTCAGGAGAAATTCAATGCTACTTTGCCAACGAGAACGAATACACGTCAAGCAACGAGCAATGCATTTCCATGTGCCGCTCTTTTGACAAAGGCCTTACCTGGAGCGAACCCGTAAAAATAAGCTTTCGAGCCAATTCTCGTGACGGTATGCCGGTACCGGTACTTTTAAAAGACAAAAGCGAAATTGTTGTTATCATCGAAGATAACGGTTGGCCGGGACGAGGCAATTTTGCCGCTACTACGGTACGTACCACACTCGAAGATAACTGGACGAGCGGCTATGTAGATGCCGGAAGTTCCAATCGCAACATGATTTTCGAAACCACTCCTGCTGTTGGAATCATATCGGCAGCACCTTATTTGCGGGTACTACCCTCCGGAGAAACTATCGCATCATATCAGGGAAATGAAAATAGGAACGTTACCGATTTGCAATACTTTGACATGTTTGTAGAAGTGGGTGACGAACACGCCCGAAATTTCAAAGCACGAAGCACACCTTTTGCTTTAGGAGCGGACAAGCATTCCATTTGGAATTCCGTTGCCGTAATCGATACCGGAATTGTCGTTGCCGTCGGTTCTATAGGAGAACCCAACAAAAACAACTCCGTACAAATTATCAAAGGCTACCCCAAAAAATGTTTCGAAGCAAAATTCGGCACTCCTGTAATTGACGGAGCAGCATCAGGAGACACATGGACATATAAGAATGCCCAACAGATATTTATGGGTAACGTTACCAAAAACAAAACAACGGCAGACTTCCTGTACGACAGCAAATACCTCTATTTCACAGCAAGAGTAGTAGACCGGGACATATATACCGACAAAGTAGACAACGACGGTATTTTCCTATCACTCGACTTAGAAAATGCCTGCGATACATATCCGCAAAAAGGGATGTTCCAGTTTTTCCTCGACGTCAATGGGAGTGTTACCATGAAATACGGGGAAAACAATAAATGGAATGATACCGACAATACAGAAGGCATAAAATATTCTGTAAACATAAAATCCATATATTACGAGATGGAAGTAGCCATACCTTGGGAACTACTCGGCTACGAAACAGCTCCTGTACAAAACCAAATGAGAGTAAATCTGGAAATTCGGAACCGCAAAGACGGAACTGTCGAAAAAGAAATAATACCTGAAACTCAGTCAAAACAATCATGGAGCTGGATGGAATTCAGACTGATTGATAACGCGACCGGTATATCACCCGTCACGACAGACAATAATAAAATAAAAACTATCATCCAAAATAAAGTCCTTAATATTTACGGAAACAACGACATGACCACTGTTTCCCTATATTCCTTTAACGGAATGATTTTGCACCAGGCAAGAAACTGTGGCTCAGTCTACCGGATTCCCCTTCCCTACTCTGGGGGAGGAATCCTGAAAATACAACTCGAAGACGGAAGTGTCGTGAACAAAAAAATATTGTTCCATTGAATCGAACCCTCTATTCCAATTCACAAACAAATCAATTTTTCGCCAAATGCCTAAACATCTGTCATCACTTATCTTATTGATTATCCTTACGACGGTTTTTCCACAATCACCGGCAGCCAAAACCAACTTCAGATTCATGCATATCACCGGCAAAGACGGACTGCCGTATCAGCAAGTTGAAGAGCTCCTCCAAGATGATAAAGGACGACTATGGATAGGAACGCGCAACGGTCTGTCCCGGTACGACGGATATAACATCGTGTCATACTTCAATCAGGAAGATAACCAAAACTCACTGACACATAATACGATAGAATGTATCTTTCAAGACAGTAAAAAACGTATATGGATAGGTACCCACGACGGGACATGTCTCTATCGTCCGGAAACCGACGACTTCAAACGATACGAACCGATAGCATCATCTATCATAGAGACCCACGATGGCAAAATTGTTTGCGGAGGGAAACAACTATATTATTATGACGAAAAAAGTGACAACTTCATTTTAGTACAACGTAAAGACTCTGAATATATCATATCCTTAGCCGTCGACGAACAAAACAGAATATTTGTCGCTACAAACAATTCTATCTTCTATTATGACTCCTCCTTTACGAAAACAACACAAATAAATCCGTCCTATTTTTCAGATTTTCTCACCGGATTCGACGGAATCATACCCTTATATTTTGACTCCAAAGGATTATTATGGATTGGACGCAACGGAAAAGGGGTTATGAATATAAATCTCACTACCGGCGAATCAAAAATATACCATCCGGAACAAATCTCTGACGGAACAGTACGATGCATTACAGAAGACGATATGCACCGTATATGGCTCGGGACAGAAAAAGGTGTTACGATAATCCATCCTGACGAAAATATTGAAATCCTGCAACAAAATTTCGTAGATAAAAACAAGTTAAATGACAACGCTATCTATACAATACTCTGTGACCGCGACGGTAATATCTGGATAGGAACATATTTTGGAGGTATCAATATATTGCTCCGAAAAAACGAACAATTCGACTGGATAGAACCAGGATACAACTCTACTAACCTCAAAGGAAAAGCTGTAAGAAAAATCATAGAACCGCAAAAGAATATTCTGTGGATAGCTACCGAAGACGGAGGACTGAACATTTTCAATACAGAGACCAATGATATTACGGTATTCGACCACATTCCTATTTTAGGGCACAATATACACGACATACTCTACGACGAACAAAAAAATTCCATGTGGATAGGAACATTCCGCAATGGACTATTTTTATACAATCTACCCACCCGACAATGGCAACAATACTTGCCTGAAAATGCGGAAGGACTGCCTTCCGATGCCATTTTTTCTATCAAAAAACAACGCAACGGAACTATATGGATTGCCACCACGCAAGGATTGCGATATTACGATGTCGAAAAAAATACATTCTGTACCGTAAACCACAACAAACTGGATATAGACTTCATCTATTGCTTATACATAGACTCTGACGACAATGTATGGGCCGGAACACGTAACAATGGGCTTTTTCGCATCGATAACAAAAGCAAAGAAATAGTTGGATGGTCGACCCCTACCCTAAAAGACTATTACATTACCTATCTATATCAGGACTCAAATCAAAACATCTGGATAGGAACCAATAACAACGGGCTCCAATACATCGAACCTACAGGAATGCAAGTACGCTCTCTGAGTCCGGAATTGTCTCTATCGAAAAACACAATTTGCAGCATTATCGAAGACCAATCCAAACAACTCTGGATAGGTACAGGACAAGGGCTGTATCGGCTCAACAAAACCAGAAACGATATCATCCGATATACAGAAGAAGACGGTCTCCCGACCAATCAATTCAATTTTTCCTCAGCCATTCATGCCCAAAACGGATTATATTACTTCGGCAGCGTCAACGGATTGATATCATTCGATCCTACTCATATGAAGAACGAACGGAAAACATTCGAAGTGCACCTTACACAACTGATTATAGATAATCAGATACTGACAGCTAACTCTCCCGACTCACCTCTTACGACTGAAATCGATAACATGGAAAGTATCACCCTATCGTATGACCAGTCTCGTTCGTTCAGCATCGAATACGCAGCCATCTCGTTAGGAAATACAAGCTCTATCAGTTACCAGATAAGACTACTGGGGATAGACGACACTTGGCACAACATCGGCCAAGAACGCAAATTCGTCGGGTCAAACCTATCATCAGGCACATACACGTTGCAGATAAGAGCCAACAATTCTAATATGGGATGGGAAAAAGAAGCTATCAAAGAAATTAAATTAATCATTCAACCCCCATTCTATCTGTCATACCCGGCATATATCATCTACTTCATACTCTTCGCTTTAGCCATCTACTTTACACACCATATATTCTCCATCAGGCTGAAAGAAAAAAATGAAGTACGGATTGCAAACATGGAAAAAGAGAAACTCGAAGAACTGAACAAAATAAAACTAGACTTTTTCACTTCGGTTTCACACGAATTGAAAACCCCATTATCTCTTATCATGGCACCATTAAAATATATATCACAGCACTATCCGTTAGCAACCGAAGCCTCAGAGAAACTGGATGTAGCTATCAAAAATACCGATAAGATGGTAGGGCTCATTGATGAGCTGGTAACATTCAATAAAGTAGAAAGCGGTAATTTCCAATTTTATATACAACAAGGCAATCCTCTCGAATTTATAGAAAGTATCACCCGGACATTTAAGGAAAGCGCTGCAGAAAAACAAATACAACTGTTTACTCACTGTGAAAATAATGGTGAAACTGTCTGGTTCTCTCCCTCTTATGTAGAACGAATAATGAACAATCTGCTTTCCAATGCACTCAAATTTACCTCTGCCGGAGGCAAAATCTTTGTAAATGCATCCATTATAGACAATGCAGACAAATGTACATATCTCCATATTGAAGTCAGGGACACCGGCATAGGGATAGCTAAAGAAGAGCTCGAAAACATCTTCAACAAATATTATCAGACCAAACGGGGACACAACAAGAACAACAAAGGCTGGGGGCTCGGGCTTGCACTGGTAAAAAAACTGGCCGAAGTACACAAAGGAAATGTTTCTGTAGAAAGCTCTATCGGACAAGGTAGTACCTTTACGGTAAATTTGAACGTTTCAGAAAAAGCATTTGATGCCAAAGACAGAATCAATGCCGACAAAGCTGAAGTATCCCTCAACCAATACGAGTTCACGACTCCGATGCTGGTCAACGCAAATGTCACATCCCATGTCCCTAACGAAAAAACAGAACTTCAGTTTTCAATTCTCCTTGTCGAAGATAATACGGAACTGCTTTGTTTCCTCTCCGAAATATTTGCTCCAAAATACAATATATTCACTGCAGAAAACGGTAAAGATGCCCTAAACGTCGTAACGGATAATCCTATCGACCTGGTTATTTCAGACATTATGATGCCCGTTATGGACGGTAATACACTATGCCAAAAACTTAAAAACAACATCTCATCATCCCATATTCCCGTCATACTGCTCACTGCAAAAAACGATGCCAAAGATATAGCGGAAGGCTATGAAAGCGGAGCCGATGCGTACGTACAAAAACCCTTTGACCCGCAAATTCTCGAACTACAAGTCAATAATATCCTCAAAAACAGGCAAATTTTACGTGAAAAAATGGTCGATAATCAGAATTCTGACAACATCGAATCAGTATCGTTAAGTAAATTTGATAAAGAATTTATAAATAAAATAAACGACCTTATTGAAAAAAATATGGACAACGACGAATTCTCGATAGCTGACATTACCTCCAGCCTGAGTATCAGCCGTAGTCTGTTACATATCAAGATGAAAAGTCTGCTCAACATCTCTACCGGTGACTACATACGCAAAAGACGCCTGAACAAAGCCTGTTCACTATTGAAAGAAGGATATAACGTATCGGAAACAGCATATCATACAGGATTTGCCGACCCGAATTACTTTTCAAAAGCTTTCAAAAAAGAATTCGGAGTAAGCCCGACAGAATATCTGAATAACAACCATAAACAATGACCCGAATACCTGTCCGTTATGTACCTTACATCAAAAAAAAGTCTGTTGTTTACAGCCATGCTGGCCATATTTGCAGTCATCACATACGCAAAAGAATCTTGCTTTACCTCAGTGACAGGATTACAAGTCGAATACTTGCACAATCCCATCGGAATCGACGTTAAAAAGCCCAGATTCAGCTGGAGAATAGAATCTAACAGACCCCGCATCATGCAATCCCATTATAGGATCACGGTTACCTCTGGCAAAGACAACTCGGATATCATCTGGGATTCAGGCAAAGTAGAATCGGGACTATCCGTACACATCCCTTATGACGGTCCGCAACTCCAACCCTTCACCCGCTATCATTGGAAAGTAGCCGTATGGGACAATCATGGAAACCAAATAACGACAGCAAGCCGTACCGGCTCATACTTTGAAACCGGCCTGCTAAATACCGGATGGTCAGGAGCACAGTGGATAAAGCCGGCAGGTAACAAACTCCGTAAAGATGCCGTTCTGCTCTTCAGGTCCGAATTCAATATAAAAAAAGAAATCGAATCGGCCCGTATATACTCGACAGCATTAGGAATATACGACGTGTTTATCAATAGTAAACGCGTAGGCAACATTTCAGATAACGGAAAGACGACTTATGATGAACTCAAACCCGGTTGGACCAATTATTCGAAAACTCTATTCTACAACACCTATGACATTACCCCCTTCTTAAATAAAGGAGGCAATGCTATTGGAGCCGTAGTCTCCTCAGGCTGGTGGGCCGGAGATATCGCTCACGGTGAATACGGCAACCCGGATTTAGGTTTTCTCGCATTACTTCGCATAAAATATACCGACGGCACGATAGAATGTATCACAACCCATCCCGACACATGGAAATCTAACGACAACGGAGCAATAACAAGTGCCGATATCTATGCAGGTGAATGTTACGATGCCCGACTGGAATCCGGTTGGAATTCGTTCGGTTATGACGATACAAATTGGAAAAGGACAGAAATAAATCACGGCTTTCACGGAAAGATAACATCATTCATTGGCCCCAGAGTACAAGTACGTCCGGAGTTAGAACGTTTTCCGGTAAGTTGTATAAAATATAACGGTAGTACCCCCGATGCCTATGGATTCGGTACAATAGACACTGTAGAAATCTATGATGCAAAAAAAACTGTAAATCTCACAAAAGGAGATACAGCCGTTTACGACATGGGGCAAAACATGGTAGGATGGATAAAGTTTAAAGTAAAAGGTAAACGAGGTACCCGCGTTACATTCCGATTTTCAGAAATGCTGAATGACAACGGCAGTATCTCCAGAGGCAATGATGGCCCCGGTGGAAGCCTGTATCGTACTATCCTCCGCACAGCAAAAGCCACTCTCCAATACACTTTGAAGGGAACGCCGGAAGGAGAAATATTCCGACCGTCCATGACGTTTTTCGGATTTCGCTATTGTGACGTGTCCGTTACCGATGACCTATCGATAGAATCACTCAAAGGTGAAGTTGTCGGTACCGTAAACGAAGAAGGTTCTCACTTTATTACCAACAACGATGCTGTAAACAAACTGTATCGGAATATCTTATGGGGACAACGTGGAAACTTCTTAAGCGTCCCTACCGATTGTCCGCAACGTGATGAAAGGCTGGGATGGACCGGAGATATTCTCGCTTTCTGCCGTGCTGCTACCTATAATGCCGACGTCAATGGCTTTTTCTGTAAATGGCTGGGGGACGTAAGAGACGGTCAACGGGAAGACGGTGCATTCTATGACCTTGCCCCTCGCGTATGGGGAAATGAAGTAGGCAATGCTGCTTGGGCCGAAGCTGCACTGGTCGTTACATGGAATACTTATCTGATGTACGGAGACCTGAGAATTATCGAAGAAAACTACGATGCTATGGAAAGATTTATGCAACAACGAGCAACTCAAGTATTCGACGGTTATAAATACAATGGTGGAGGCATCACCCACGGAGACTGGCTGGCTCCTGAAGGAAACGAGCCTGGAAAAAAACGATGTATTGCCGTATGCTTCTACGCTTATTCTGCCCGGTTGATGCAAAAAATATCCGAAGTCATGGCAAAATATCATGGAAAAAAATACGAACAGAAAGCTTTGGAATATAAAACTTTGTACACCAATATCAAAAAAGAATTCCAAACTCGTTATATAAACTCCGACGGTACCTTGGCACAAGATGGACAGACAACATATTTACTCGCTCTGAAACTGGACCTCTTCCCCGATACTCAATCGGCAAATAAAGCAATAGTCCATCTCGACAGTCTCATCAAATCGAATGATAACCGTCTCGGTACAGGATTCGTTGGTACGGCAATCATCAATCAGACCCTGAGTGAATGCGGACTATCAGAAACTGCTTACAATCTGCTGTTACAACGTAAAAACCCATCTTGGCTATATAGCGTAGACCAAGGCGCTACGACTATTTGGGAACGGTGGAACGGGTATACATACGAATCGGGATTCCATCCGCAAATATCTATGAACTCATTTAACCACTATGCCTATGGAGCCGTTTTAGAATGGATGTTCCGATATATGGCTGGAATCAACCCGGATATTGACAATCCGGGATTCAAACACATTACCCTGTCCCCGCATATAGATTCACGTAATGCAATCCCGACAGGGCAAGAACGCATAACATACGTCGATGCCTCTTATGAATCCCACTACGGCAAAATATCAAGTTCCTGGAAAATAAATAAAAAAAACGGCAACATAAAATATGATTTTACAATCCCGACAAATACTACGGCTACTGTAATTCTTCACCTACAGGACAAATGCAACAAAATAAAATGTAACCAACGTTCTCTGGACAAAGTCGCCGGTATCGTATCTCATAAAACCGACAATACCAAATCCATAATAAATTTATTACCGGGAAAATATAGTTTTACTGTTAGCAAATAATACTGATACTTTCGTCTCAAAAGACTATAATTAGACAAAAAAACACTTTTTCAGAACATGGTTACCCATATTTAGGCGTAATATTGATTTCCTTTGTAACGCATATAATCTAAAAATTTCAACAGACCATGAAAAGTGGTATTTTCTTTTTACTCACAATGACATTAGGTTTATTCTCCTGCATAGACAATCAACAGGAAATAAAATTGGTCGATGCCGATAATTTTACATCATCGATCAATGGAAAAAATGTAAATCTATACACCCTTAAGTCAAAAAATGGAATGACAATGCAAGTTACCAATTACGGCGGTCATGTCGTTTCACTATGGGTCCCCGACAAAAACGGGCATTTCGACGACATCGTTCTCGGACACAATACACTGAAAGAATATATCGACTATGAAGGTGAACGCTTTATCGGTTGTGTCGTAGGCCGCTATGCCAACCGCATTGCCAATGGACAATTTTACATTGATAGTATCCGGTATAACATCCCTCAAAATAACAACGGTCAAAGTCTCCACGGCGGACTGAAAGGTCTTGACCAGGTAATTTGGGACGTGGACTCTGTCACTCCAAACAAAATATTCCTCTCCTATACTTCTCCCGATGGGGAAGAAGGGTATCCCGGAACTCTCAAACTGAATATGGACTATTCACTTACAGATGATAACGAGTTCATAATACAATATCATGCTACAACAGATAAGCCTACAGTTATCAACCTATCTCACCACGGATTTTTCAATCTGAAAGGGGAAGGAAGAGGCTCGATCAATGACCATCTACTGACTATCTATGCCGATTCGATAACCCCGGTAAATGACGTACTGATTCCGACAGGGCAACTTATGGCCGTCGAGGGTACCCCTTTCGACTTCCGCAAAGCAACGGCAATAGGCAAACGAGTCGATACAGATAACGAACAATTGAAAAATGCAAACGGGTATGACCATAACTGGGTACTTAACCGGAAGTCCGCATACGATATCGAACTCGCGGCATCAGTATACGAACCAAGCAGCGGCAGATATCTCGAAGTTCTCACCGACCAGCCTGGCCTCCAGTTTTATGGAGGCAACTTTTTCAATGGCAGTGGAAAAGGTAAATACAATCCAACCATCGATTATCGCGAAGCGCTGGCACTCGAAACCCAAAAATTTCCCGACAGCCCGAATCAACCCAATTTCCCGTCTACCCGTTTAAATCCGGATGAAACATACAGGCACACCTGTATATATAAATTCTCCATAAAATAAAAACAATACGCAGAAACAATATAGTCACTTATTCGTGCACATGTCTCTGCTGCTTCTGACAATTCATTCGCTCTTTACATCAAAACACACAATATATATGAAAAAAATACTGTTACCTTTTATCTGCGCCTGTGTCGGCTTTGTTTCGCCACACGCACAAAACATACCAAACCCCGTAATTCCCCGCGTTGCCGATGCTGGAGTGATGAAATACAATGGAAAATATTACATTGGCGGAGTAGGTACAAACGGAGATTTCTATGTATCACAAGACCTGATTCATTGGAGTGAACCTATACATGCCATAACAATGGACAACGAATGGACTCAAGGTACAGGAGCCAAAAACAATCAAATACATGCAAACGATATGCTCTACCTCAATGGTAAATTTCATCTTTACTGGTCAGTAAATTATTGGGGCAAAGACCGTCATGCCGTACACATCGTACATGCAGAAAGCGATAAGCCCCTCGGCCCGTATACCGAACCAGACAAAACTACGTGGCTCGACAATCGTATCGATCCTAAAGTCTTCAAAGATGATGACGGACAACTCTACATGTATATGGTACGATTTACCGAAGGCAATACTATCTGGGGACGAAAAATGAAAAATCCGGCAGAGTTCTCAAGCGAGCCCGTCTGCCTGTTTGCCTCCCTTCCCGATACATGGGAAACAATGGATAACCGCGTTGCCGAAGGCCCTTGGGTTATCAAATACAGAGGTCAATATTACATGATGTATAACGCAAACCACACAGGACATACATGGGGTAACTATCAATTAGGAGTAGCACAAGCCAATTCCCCTCTCGGATTCAATAACGGTAACAAATATAGCTATCCTGTAGTGGGCAGCAATCAAACCCCTCTGGAAGAAAAATATGTAGATATTCTACGATACACCGGTAAAAATTATACTCCCCTGTTTTCTTATTCCGAAAATAAACCGGCTAACAATTGGTATGACATAACCTTTGATGATTCTGGTTGGGAAAAAGGAGAAGGAGGTTTTGCATCGAAAGAAATAGACGGTTCCACGGCAAGACATTGCGGTACAATATGGCAATCTCCTGCACTATGGCTTCGCAAAAAATTCATCGCCGATAAAAATCCGGGAAATTTGGCTCTGAGAATAACTCATTACGGTGATACTAAAATCATGTTAAACGGCACAGTAATATATGATAAAAAAGGGCCGGACTATTGTATGGTCAATCTTACTCCCCAACAACGTAAAGCATTGAAAACCGGAGAAAATATACTGGCCATAGAAACTTCTGCCAAACGCTCGAACTACTTCGACATATCACTCTTCGACCTAAAGAATGACATCGCCGACGATATACTGTTCACACCAGGACAGCCCAACATCCTTAGAGGGCCCAACGGATTTGAATGGTGGCTTGTTTATATGGCAAACAGAAATGACAAATCTCGCGACCAGTACATCGACCGGGTGCAGTTTTTCGACAAGACCATGTATGTCGACGGTATTACCGGTCCCAATACCCCTGGGTATCATCCGGCACCGGCATTACCCACATTCTCTGTCGACAGCACAGCCCCGGCCTCCGGAATATTTTCTCAAGTTCGGCCTTCTGCAACATATTTATTCGAAACCGGAATTAAGACCTCGGGTAATGCCGGTGCAATCGCTTGGTGGAAAGATGAGAACAATTATGCTCGGGTCGGTCTCGACGCCTCAGACAACACATGGTATCTTTCCGTAAAATTGAATGGTAAAGAGACAAAAGAAAATTTCGAACTTCCGTACAATTTCAATTGGAATGTCTATCACCATTTCAGAATTGAGCGGAATGGACGCAATCTGAAAATAAACTTAGACGAGATACCGGCACCAACAAAAAATACATTTGACAATATCATTCCGGCAACACCCGGATATCCCGGCACATTCGACATAACTGGTAACTCCCTGTTCGACGGTACGATATATACTATCGGATTTGATGAAGACGCCATTCAATTGTCTGAAAATGAAGAGATACTGAAAGGTGACCTTTCTAATAAATACGAATTAAGTTTCCAAATTTACGGATTGGACAAAAACAAATTCACAGGATGCTATCCGGCATATATCGACAAGAATAATTACGTAAAAGCCATATTTAACGGAATATCAGGCAATCTCGAAGTAACAGTAGTAAACAAAGGAAAAATAAAACTCCAAAAAGAATACTCTCTGGAAAACCTGCGTACTGCCTATCCCGATGTCAAATACACCGATACATACGAAAAAAACTATCGCTTCACAACTCCTACCGTAATCGATGCACTATACCTGAACAGGCACGATATCGACAATAAATCAGACTTTACCGCCAACATGTTCGACAAATTTTCTGTCGAATATCTGACCAATGGCAAATGGTATCCTATCGACAAAAGAAATGCCGAAATAGACGATAACCCGATGTATAATCGACTGACTTTTACCCCGGTTAAAGCAGAAGGAGTACGATTTATCAACAGCACAGCAACAGACTTACAGCGACATATATACAAAATAAGAGTCAATGAAAAACTAAAAGAATCATACAATTTCCGGACAGTCAGAGATAACGAGAGATTATATATATTTGTTGATGGTCGGGAGCTGGATATGCTGGATATTTCTTTACCAGCTTCTAAAGTAGGATTCTGTAACAGTAACTACTACTCTACATATCAGGGTATTTTATATTACCATATCGGGGAAAAACAACAAATTATCAAAACATCATCTGAAAAATAATGATTAAGAGCCGATTTAAATTTTACTCGAGTTAGCCTTGAAAATTTCTTCATGGATTTTTTTGTTTGCATGAGGATAATAACAAGCTACCTAACCAATGAAAACGGGAAAAACAGGCCGAAAGAAAGCCTGGCAGAATTACTTTTATCGGAAAATTTAAACAAGCTTTATTTTAAAAATAACATATATGAACAACAAATTCTTATCAAAAACAACTATTGCCTCCCTGGCGATTATTACTGCTGTGCTGTGTGCATGCACATCTGAAAAACCGGTATCCGAAAGTGAAATTTTCTTTGCAGACCCCACCATATTTGTCGAAAACGGCAAATATTACCTCACTGGAACTCGAGAAAATGGAGGCGGAGGTTTTCAAATCCTCGAATCAGACAATTTGGAAAACTGGCATTATTACAATGAAGACTCTACATACTTCATACTCAAATCAGGGGAACAAACATTCGGAGATAAAGGATTCTGGGCTCCCCAGATTTACAAAGAAAATGGAATTTACCATTTTTTCTATACAGCAAACGAACAAGTTGTTGCAGCAAAAGCAGATTCTCTTACAGGACCTTATCGCCAAAATATCATCCGACCTATCGACGGTAGTGAGAAAAATATAGACCCGTTCCTTTTCAAAGATGAAGACGGTAAATATTACTTATATCACGTACGATTCGACAACGGAAATTATCTCTGGTCAGCAGAATATGACTTCGACAATGATTCTATTTATAAAAACACTTTGACAAAATGTTTTGAAATGACCGATGCCTGGGAAAAAACCGACAATAACATCTGGCCCCCCATTATGGAAGGACCTACTGTCATTAAGCTCGACAGCATATATTATCTGTTCTACTCAGCCAATCATTATCAAAACCCTGACTACGCAGTAGGCTACGCTACGGCAACATCTCCCTCCGGCCCTTGGACTAAACACCCCAATAATCCCATTATACATCGTGACATTGTAGGGGAAAACGGCTCGGGACATGGCGATTTGTTCATGGGACTCGACAATACACCTTATTATGTATATCACATTCACAATAATGACTCTACGGCTAATCCTCGTCATACACGCATTATTCCTCTAAAATTTAGCAAAAACGACAGCACAGGGATATACGACATAACAGCCGACAAAGAACATATTATCATTCCCCATATTAACCAGGTTAAATAAAAAGCATAAATTCGTTACTTTGATATAAGAAAACCAGAAAAATATCAATATCCTAATAACAAACAGAGAACCCAAGAAGGGGCTGTCTAACAAGTCTCCAAAATTGAAAATCACCCCGTCAGGATTCATCCTGACGAAAATGAAATCATTAAAACCAAACTTGTCAGACAGCCCCTTCTACAATAGATATCTATATATTGGCAAAGACCTAATAATCAATACCTTGCCCCAAACAATCCCGACAAATACCCCTCTGCCGGAAAATTTCAACGAACTCCATAAATAACTAATAAAGACACTATAATGTAAAATTACAAAAATAATTTCCTTAGTGCTTGTCTAAATTTTCCGATAAAAATATTACCAGGTCGTATTTGCATTTTCTTTCGGGCACTTTTCCCGTCTTCACTCATCAGATAACCCGATACCATTTTCATAAAAACAAAAAATATCCTCGAAAGAAACTCTCAAAACCGACCCGAGCAAGATTCTGACAGACTCTTATTTGATTCATTCAAAAATCTGCTTTCCAAACTTATCAAGTATCCTGTTATACGCTTCCGATGCCGCACCATTACCCCAATCGTAGATAGTAAACTCTCCCATACCGTCTCCTTCTGGAGAACTACTACCTCCATGACCATAATTTTCCATAGTAAATCCATAATCCCTCTCATCGAAAAAAGGCCACACCTTCTCCCATTGTCGTTTTGCATCAAGATTTTGAGGACAATACATCATCTCAAACGACGTTTTTAAAGCACAGACTCCTCTTTCCATATATTCGGAAACATTTAACAATTTTCCATACTGTAAAATAATTTCAGAAAATAAACTTCCTCGCGAATCATTCCACTCACCGTCAGCATTCATAACTCCAAATCCCCCAACACCATTCACATATATATATGGAGGTTGCCAAGAAGCCTGGGTCATCAACATTTCATCCAATACCCTTTGTCCTAATTTCAAATACTCAGAACTGCCTGTTGTATGATAGCATTCCAATAAAGCTTCCGTTGTCCAAAACATGGAAAAATTACATTGCTTATACATATTATTCCTTACGACCTTCTTCCCAACCCATTGAGGGGTACCTATCCGACAACACGACCAATAAGTTTCAAAATCTTCCCAACGTCCCTCAGTTATGACCTCTTTCACAGCCTCCATTCCTTTCAATGCAGCCGCTCTATATTCCTCTTTCCCCGTTATTTCATAAAGTTTAAGCAAAAATGTGACCGACAAAGAAGTCTCTGGAGAATCATTCAAATATTCCATAGGCTGTAAAGTATTTACATCCAACCAACCTGGAAAATAGCCATTATCATACTGTACCCCCAACAATGCTCGACCATAAGATTCCGCATAGGACAATAAACGTTCATCTTTTTCCAATTCATCATACCAGCGAAGCATCAGCAATGCCGTCCAACTCATATCCAAAATATGGAACGGAGACTGCTTTGCATCCCAAGTATATGGATTCCTATTCGAATTACCCCAAAAATAAACATCCCAACCCTTAGAGCGATTATACTTTTTACCGTTCAGTTTTTCTTCATACATTTCTGTCCCGATAAGCCCATAGAAAAAACCATTCTTTTGAGGAAATGACAATGCCAACTCTTTCGTAAGGATCGCTTTTTCCAGAAGGTCTTTATTAGCCGTCCTTTTAGCATACCTGAATAATCCACTTGCAGACCTCAACGAACTAAACCAAGCCTGATTCCATATAGATCTAAACTCTCGCTCATTCACTTCTCCCGGATAATTCGGACTTTGTGTGGTATTTACAATAAATACAGGAGCACCCACTTTCCTCCCATCGATTACAAACTCCTGCCACACGCTATTTTTCCAATTATTAAACGCCCAATCATAAGTATATTTGACATATGGTTCCAAATTTAAGGGCAAGGAACGAATAAATAAATCATGCCCCCACCTGTTCCACATAAATTTAAGCGGACATCTAAACGGATTTTCTAACTCCTCCTTTTCCTCATACTTAATAATATAAAATCCAAATTCTACATTCCTATCATAAATAGCTCCGGGACAACGTTCATACAATACATGGTCCGAAATCCGGCTTTCAGACATTCCCAACAAAAAAATATTTTTTCCCGCATCCATGTCCATATACCATTTATTCTTACCTGCATTGGCAAGAATATCCAAATCAGGTATAATAACGATACCTTGCTGTTGATTTACTGCAATAAGAGCAGGAGTACGAAAAACATGCTGGGCAATAATATGATTATCAGAAGGGGTAAGGTGAGGTGCCCAGTTAAATATAGGCTTAAATTTTGGTTTTATCTGTACTTGCCAGTCATCCTGCCTGATTATTTTCCCTTTAAGGTCAAAATGAATAGCCACCTTTATTATATTCTTATCGACCTCTATAATCTCCGACGAAAATTCTGCATCTCCCAGCCCTCCAACACGAATAGACTCTATAAATGATGAATAATCGACAGGAAACTTGTCTATCTCTATCTCATATTTTGAAACATTTGACGATAAAGCATAGCTGCAAAAAAAGAATAATAACAAAAATACATTAATCACACATTTCATATTTTTTCAATTTATTTTTTACACCTTCGAATTTTCTCCATAAAGGAAAATACAGCACAAAATTCTCACTCAATACGCCACAAACAATTGTCTGATTCTTTTCCAAAAACAGAATCTTGCATACCGACCTAAAACTTATAAATCCCTATAATACCAATTAAGATTATAAATCTTGTCAAGTTGCCAAGCCTTGCAAATTCATCAAGCTTAATTACAATTGAAAATTGTGCACAAATTTCATAAAAATTTTATTTACTGATATTTAAAGTGTTGTGTGATTACTTTACAAATATAAAATTAAAAAATAGAAAACACAATAAAAATATGACAAATAATAATATTTGTCATAAACTCCATTTATCACAAATGCAACAGACCAACTATCCTTCATTCACCATAACAGACTCTGCCAGAAAAGTTATAATTAACCTCAAAAATCACCCCTGCCATTTATAAAGAATCTTATCTCAATCTGCATCTTCATCCAATGTCTCTAGCAAGAAACTAACCGGACGAAAACCATCATTACATGAAATCATTGCCGACTTTTCATTTTTCATCCATCCACTATAAAAATTACCTCCTCCATGAGTTAAAGTCATAACAAACGGTGACATACTTTCCCAGGCACTATCGCACATCCCTTCAGGCTTTTTCCAACCGTTGGCAATAAATACTTGTCCCTCTTCCATATCACAAGCATGCTCGATAGGATTCTCATACTTCGCTATCAAATCCCGGTAACAAGCGATTCTCATAACTGTAATCTTACATTTTTTCATAATATCACACTTTCAAACCATTAAGAAAATCCTTAATACTGACCAGCCTTCTGGCGCCATGTATCAATCTCTGTTTAAAAACAACAGCTTCAATATTCTCCTTAACATTACGAAATACATTCTCACTACGTTTATATTCCGGTAAAATCAACTCCTCTGTAGAAGATATTATTTTTACCACTCTCCTTATAGAGTCAAAAGCCTCTTGGGTATTCGTACTTTTCAATCTCCAGATTATTTGTTCTATTTCATCATTATCTTTCCATATAAAAATGATAAAACACGGCAAATCGGAAGACTCTTCAAGAGAAAAAAAATCCAGAAATTTCCGGTTACTATTCGGCTCTTTCCATATAGGTACCATCATTTGGCACATTTCCTCTGAACACCTCGGATGTGTATAATATCCATCATCTAAAGGCTTAATTGAAAAAATAGGCCAATTTGCTCCGGATATCTCATCCAATTCATTCCAGAAATCATTATCACGCAAGACTTTTACTATGTAAGAATGCTTTCTGGTATACATGATGAAACCATATATTCTGGAGGTTGCATTATCACACACACCCCTCAGTTTTTCAATACCGAATTCTTCGTTCAGTGCAATCATAATATTTTCAATTTAACGGTCACCGGTTATAACAGACATACAGCAATAATTATTGACGCAACATTTTTCACTCCTGCCCTATTAAACAAACAGAGCGTAACAAATGCCCTTTCATCCATTCGCTACGCTCTGTTTCGATTTATTTAATTCTTTTTACAAAATATGATTTCACAGACACAAATCAGTCTACTTTTATAACAAGATATTTAGACAAACTCCAAAATTCCGTAGGGTTAGTGATTACCAAAGTCAACAAATCTTTGTCATTTTTCTCAAAAGTATACGAACCTTCGGGATGTGTAGTAAGCAATTTTGCTTTTTTACTTTCCAAAGAAACCTGTTTGAACGTACGTAAATCTTCTTTTGTGAAATAATTCTTATTGAAGTCTCCCTTCATCACTTCGCTGGCTTTAAATAATCCACCACCTGAAATGATTTTTTGTTCCTTCAGTTCCTTTGTCGTACCGAATACATAATAAACCGTATTTATCTCTTTTTCCTGAGACGAAATAGTGCTTTTCTGTTTCTCGGTCTCCTCAGAAAGAGTATTTACCTGACCGGCCAACTCCGACACGGCGTTATCAAGCTCTTGTATACGCACATCACGTTTTGCCAACTCTTCCTGCAAGGAAACAATCATGGCTGTTTTGCTCTCGATCTCAGCATTCAATCGTTCCACTGTTTTCTGGAACTGGGACGACTGATACTTACTATTCTTCAACTGGCTTTGCAATTTTGCCAGCTTTTCCTTATTATCTTTCAATGTCTGGGCCACCAGTTGCATATCAGATTTCAAACGCTCCCGAGTAGTCATATCTACCTCGCCGGTTGCCGAACTCTGCACGACCAGATAATTTTCAGCCTCTTTAATTTGCCTAAAACCATCTTCCACATCATTCATCAACTGCAACATCTCATCAAAATCAGCTTTGGTCTGAGCATTAAGCTGTACCAAAGAATCATTCTCTTGCCGGAGTTTTTCCACATCGCCCGACTTGGAATTACAAGCCGTGAACATCATCGACGCCATCACGGCAACTGATAAAAGAATCTTTTTCATAATCTTTCGTGTTTAAAATTCAGAGAACTTATTTGGGTTGTCTTTTTCTTTATTTTTTTCCTTGCCTGGAACCCCAGCCACTACAATAACAATCTCTCCTTTAGGTTCGTGTATAGTAAAGTGAGCCGCAAGCTCCGACAAAGTATCTCTTACCGTCTCCTCATGTACCTTTGATATCTCACGACTGACCGAAGCTTCCCGGTCACCCCCGAAAACTTCAACTAACTGAAGGAGAGTTTTTACCAGACGAAAAGGAGACTCGTAAAATATCATGGTCCTCTTTTCTTCCGCCAACTCGGCCAACCGCGTAGCCCGCCCCTTTTTCTGTGGGAGAAAACCTTCAAAACAAAATCTGTCATTAGGCAATCCCGATGCTACCAATGCCGGAACAAAAGCTGTAGCCCCCGGCAGACATTCTACTTCTACCCCGGCTCTGCGACACTCACGCACCAGCAAAAAACCCGGGTCCGAAATAGCCGGCGTACCTGCATCCGAGATAAGGGCTATGTTTTCACCTCCTTTGATACGCTCCACCACACCTTCCACAGTCTTATGCTCATTAAACTTATGATGTGACTGCATACGAGTTTTAATATCGAAATGCTTCATCAATATACCACTGGTCCGGGTATCTTCGGCTAAGACGCAATCGACTTCCTGCAATATACGTATAGCTCTCATCGTCATATCCTCAAGATTCCCTACCGGAGTGGGTACTATATATAACTTTGCCATAATGTTTCTTCTATAAATAACGTTTCTCTACCAGTGACATGAAGTCGATAACCGTTGCATTTTCAGGATCCCATCCAAACTGGCCCTGCAAAAAAGTTTCAGCATCGGCAAATGTACCTATCTCCCCAAGTGCATCTATAGCAGAATTCATCACCTCATCGCTATTCAAAAACAGTTCCCGACGAAACCGAAAACGGTCATTCAACGTCATTGCCTTACGTATGTCCTTGGCTCTTTTTCTCTGTAAAGCCTCATCTACCGAAATTTCCGCATCAACATTTTTCGGAAAAACTGTTTTATCAACTACGGCGTCGACAGCATTAACGTCTTTCCCAATGTCTCCAGATTCTGTAAACTTCGGTACTGCAACACTCTCCGGCTCCTGTATCTGACATACACTTTCCCGTTCTGCTATATTTTTAGAAACAATATTCTGTCCGTTTTGTTCCTCATTCAAAGTCCTTTCAGTATCATCTGAAATTTCCTCCACCACCTCTTCCTCTTGCTCTTCATCAACAGAGGGCGTACATTCTACCACAAATGGCACTTCTTCATCATCGATAACAGGTTCTTCTGGATAACCCAAGTCCGGTATCACAGAAACCTCAACATCTCGGCTTTCTTTCACACCATTGTCTTTCTGCTCAGACACTTTTTGCTTGACGTCGTGATGCAATAAAAATATAGCATCCGTCAAAGCCTGAGCCTTTTCTCCTGCCAGTTTATATAAAATTTCAGGGGTTGAGGGAGTCTGGTCGATCACCAATAATAACTCTTTCAATTCGGCCAGATCGTCCAAAATCGGTTGTATTCGGATATCCCGGGACATATCTTATTCTTTTTGTTACACAAACATAATATAAAAAAGCGGTTTTAACAATCCATCGGCTTATTTTTTCATACCGGTAAACTAATCTATATCATCTTCCGGACAATTCAGAAAGGAACAATCGCTCAATATCCCTCCTCAATATACTTCGAGGACCGGTAAAATTATTTACCATAAGTACTATAATATATGGCTTCTGCCCTATATAATATCCGGCAAAACACTGTACCCCCATAATACTGCCACTTTTCAGATACAAACTACCATTGAGTCGGCTTCCTTTCAATAAATTTCTTACCGTACCTTCCTCTCCCGCTTTAGGCAAAGTACGAAGAAAAGAATCTCCATTCTTCCCATTCTTGATAGAAAACAATATGCGGGCTACCGCACCCGCCGAAATACGATTTACAGGGGACAGACCGCTGCCATCTGCAAGCATAAGAGACGAAACATCTATACCCTTCTCTCTCCAATACCCGGATACAACCTCTATTCCGCGCGATGCCGACGCTATCGGATAACGAGTAAGGGCTATCTGTTTCAATAATGTCTCTGCAAACAGATTGTTACTACGCTTATTGGTGACGGTAATAATATCTATAAGCTTATCGGACGAAAAACTCAATAACTGATGCATGCCAAAATACGAAAACGTCTCCCCTCGTTCCCGCAACAGTCTTACCGTAATCGGTTTACCTTGCACTTTTATACCTTTCGATACAAACATCCCCGAAACCACTTGTCCCAAATACAATGCCGGGTCTGGAATATCTCCCTTTACTGTAAAAGTAGAGCGGTTAGCCGGTAACGTCCCATACAAATACCTCTGACCGGAAAACGGAGCACCATAGATATAAACACTATCGATAGCATTAGCTGCCGCCCGCAAATAATTGGAGAACATAAGATCGGGAATCTCCGGTTTCGTCCCCAAAATTTGCGGAGCAGTACCCACAGTGCCCGACCGGAGTATGAGCCTGTACATATTATCAGAATAATTCAACCCATAACTTCCTGCCGCAAAATAATTACCCATATCCTCCCACAACCATTTATGAGATACACCTTCTGTATCAAACAACGAATCGTCACACACAACACGTCCTTTGATTCCTTTAATACCGGCAGCTTGAACAGCAACAAACAATTTATTCAAAAAATGGTCTTGCGGATACCGGCTGAATTCCGACCCCAACATAGGGTCACCACCTCCTCGGATAATAAGATTCCCCTGCAATATTCCGTCTTTATCTACTGTCCCTGTATATCCGACCTTTGTAGCAAAACGGTAATCTGGTCCAAGCAAATCAAGAGCCGTAGCAGTCGTCACTACCTTCAACACAGAAGCAGGTAACAAAGCCCTTTCCTCATCATAAGAATGTATCATTCTTCCGGTCGTTGCATCCAGCAAGCAATAACCTACCGAAGCAACCGACAACTCAGGAGACTTTATAAAATGCAAGATTCCTTCGTTTGCATACAATGCAAACTTTGTCATGCTCATATAACACAACAATACTATACCAATCGATTTACCCCAAACTTTTCGTAACATAAATATATTCAATATCTTATATCCTGTCTAAATTCCACATAGTCATTTTTTTTACAAGCCCTTTTCCGAGATATTTTTTGTTCCGATAAGAACTACGTAACGTATAGAGGAACAAGAAAACAGACTGAAAAAACGATAAAATCCGGATATATTAATCTTCTCACTGGAAAATTCAGACTGGCTCTCAATCATAAATACAAATATATAACGTTTTCTTAGAGTCCGCTCAAAATTTGCACAGACATTTTTTGTTTTGGTATTATTTATCGTTTTCTCCTTAAATCCCCTCTCAAGAGGGGAAACTTCCCCACTCAAACAGCCCATTACCAAAAAGAAAGCACCATCCAAAACCTCCCCTCTCGAGAGTGAAGTGCACCCCAAAAGTTGGACGGGTTATACATTATCCGGTAATGGAAAGAGTCCGGTATTGTACCGGGCTCTTTCCCTTTAACCGGGATTTTATTCTCCTATGGTTATAATAATCGATATATTCCTCCAAAGCTCTCGTGAAGGCTTCAGGGGATTCGAAGTTTTCGGCATAGAGCAGCTCGGACTTCATGATGGCGAAGAAGCTCTCGGCCATGGCGTTGTCCAGACAATTGCCCTTGCGTGACATGCTTTGGAGCACGTTGCGCTCTTCGAGCCGTTGGCGGTAGCCGTAATGCTGGTATTGCCAGCCTTGGTCGGAGTGCAGGATTAGTCCTTCCAGGTCGTCATTCCGGGAAAAGGCTTTGTCCAACATATCGTAAATCTGTTCCATGTTGGGGGTTTCGGAGAGGTTATATGAGATGATTTCTCCATTGAACATGTCTATTATCGGCGAAAGGTACAGCTTGGCCGGACCGATGTTTATCTGCGTCACGTCCGTGGCCCATTTGCGGTTGGGGGCTTCGGCCCTGAAGTTCCTGGCGATGATGTTGGGGGCTGTCTTGCCGGACTGGTGCCTGTATGAGCGGTAACGGACTTTGCGGATTCTGCTCTTGAGCTCCATTTCATCCATCAGCCGCCGTACGGTCTTATGGTTGGTCGTGAAGCCTCTGTTGCGCATCTCGGCCGTCACCCGACGGTAACCGTACCGGCCCTTATGTTCATGGTAAATGGATTTGATAAGTTCCTTTTCGTGTGCATACTTGTCCTTGTCTTTCAGATGCTTAAGATGATAGTAGAACACTGAACGGGCCATCCTTTTTAACTTTAGCAATAAGTCAAGGGGGTATTCCGGCCTTAGTTCGTCGATGGCTTTTGCCCATTCTCTCGTGCCCGGGCTTTCTTTTCCTCGACTAAGGCCTTCACTTTTTTTAGCAGCGCATTCTCGGCTCTGAGCCGCAGGTTTTCTGCCTGGAGTTTCTCCAGTTCTGTCTGTGGTTCTTTTTTCTTGGGTCTTGCCATGGGTCTCGGCTGTTTTATCCGGTAAAGGGAACCTCCTGTGCGGGCCTTTCTCAGCCAGGATTTTATGGTACTGCGGTCTACATCGTAACGGAGGCTCAGTTCTTGCAAAGATATTCTTTTTTTTGTATGTTCCCATATTATTCTTTCTTTTTCTTGGGTGTTGAAGTGGTATTTTGGGGTACGTATTCGGAGGCCTTGGTCTCCGTACTTTTCGTATCTCAGCAGCCAGTCTCTGACCATATGGTGGTCGAGATGTAGGGCCTTGCACAGGCTCGAGAGGGGACGGCCTCTCTTGATTTGCCTGACTATGTCCCGCTTTTCTTCTAAGGTGTGTTTCATTATTGCACTGTTTTTATTGGGTTTTTTGTCCAACTTTTTGGGGGCACTTCGAGAGGGGCCGGGGTGTGTGACGCCTGTACATAGCCACCTAAAATCAAAAACAACACCTCACCAAACAGTAGCAAAATCATCTCATCCCAAACCGTGCATCTTATCCCAACACACTTTCCGAGAAGAAAGATTATTGTTTCTAAAAATAACCCGGTTATGTTTTCTTCCAAGAATATTTTCCCACTTTCATTCGTCAAACAGCCTGTTATCACCCTCATAAAAACCAAAAACAATATCAAAACAAACCCTTTCAAATTTTTATAGCAGCCAATGAAACTATAAATAAAAAATCTGCGTACATTTGTACATATTAACGATATTCGAATCCTTTACACATGATATTTTCTGAAGAAAATTATGAAACTCACCGCAGGGGACGTATCGAAGTCATTTGCGGCTCTATGTTTTCGGGAAAAACCGAAGAGCTCATCCGTCGGTTGAAACGAGCCAAAATAGCTCGTCAACAGGTAGAAATTTTCAAACCCGCTATCGATGTAAGATACTCAGAAGAAGACATTGTCTCCCATGATAGTAATTCCATAGCTTCCACTCCGGTAGACAGCTCCGGTAGCATTCTTCTATTATCAAGCGGAGTAGATGTCGTAGGTATAGACGAAGCTCAATTTTTCGACGACGGCATAATAGATATTTGTAACCAATTAGCCGACCAGGGTACACGAGTTATCGTAGCAGGATTAGATATGGACTTTAAAAAAGAACCGTTCGGACCTATGCCAAAGCTGCTTTCCATTGCCGATGAGGTAACCAAGGTACATGCCATTTGTGTAGAATGCGGACATCTGGCCAACTATTCCCACCGCCTGGTCGACAATGACAAACGGGTATTATTAGGTGAAAAAGGAGAATATCAACCACTGTGCCGCAGTTGTTATAATAAAAAGCACGAAGCCCATAAATCATAAAAAGACCGCCACGTATGTACATTTCTCGACGACCTTATACTTTCGACCGCGT
Source organism: Coprobacter secundus subsp. similis (assembly GCF_015097275.1). Classification (GTDB taxonomy): domain Bacteria; phylum Bacteroidota; class Bacteroidia; order Bacteroidales; family Coprobacteraceae; genus Coprobacter; species Coprobacter secundus. Next base: position 4,024,326 of record NZ_AP023322.1, on the reverse strand, counting down.
TATACGCATACTCTTTACTATAGCTATCGTTGTAGGGATATTTTATCTTATCGATTTACTGAAAGGAGCTCTATTGCCATTTCTTGTTGCCTGGCTTCTCGCTTATCTCATCCATCCTTTAGTCGACTTTTTCAAAAAGAAATGCCACATACGTAACAATTTTTTAGCCATCGTAACGGCCCTTATTTCCATTATTTTATTTTTCTCTTTACTGGGTTGGATATTCATCCCTTCGATTCTCGATGAAATAGACAAAATAAAAATAATGATACAAGATTATTCAGACAACGAATACAACATTCCTTTCCTGCCTGAAAGCTGGAAACTTTTTATACAGGAGAATATCGATTTTGAACGTATTGCCGGAATGATGAATAAAGAAGACTGGTCAAATTTGGTAAAAAAAGCCTTGTCTGAAACTTGGATTATCATCTCTGGGTCAGTAAGTCAAATAATTACGATTGTAAGCTGGTTTATCGTTCTTATATACCTTATTTTTATTTTACTTGACTACGATAAAATCATTTGCGGATTCCGAAACATGATTCCCCGCCAATATCGTCGTCCGGTATTATCTATCCTCAGCGACGTGCAAGTAAGTATGAACCGCTATTTCAGAGGTCAGGCATTGGTCGCCTTCATCGTAGGAATACTGTTCAGTATCGGCTTCCTAATCGTAGGGATGCCATTAGCCATCGTCCTCGGATTATTTATCGGACTATTGAATATGGTCCCTTATTTGCAAATCATAGGATTCATTCCCACAATACTTCTCTGTCTGTTAAAATCTGCCGAAACAAATGAAAACTTCTGGGTACTGTTCGCTGCCTGCTTGGTTGTATTCATCGTAGTACAACTTATCCAGGATCTTTTTCTGGTTCCTCGTATTATGGGTCACGTTACAGGGCTTAATCCGGCAATTATTCTACTCTCACTCTCTATATGGGGAAGCCTATTAGGCATCATAGGCATGATTATAGCCCTGCCTTTAACAACTCTCTTGCTGGCCTATTACCAAAAATATATTTTACATACAGAACCGGATGAAAAAAAGAAATCGCAACTGCCAAGTAGGAACAAACGCGAAAAGAAAATACCCGAAAAATAATATCCTGTTCAAATTTTGCTCATACCAACTTCGAGAATTTCCTTTTATCGGAAAATTCAAACTGGCTCTACATACATCCATTTATCTGTCCTGATTACGACTGAAAAGTAACAAGACATAAGACATCATTTCTCCCAACAAATCTTTGCTGACAACTCCATTCACCCGATAATCGATTCTATCTATATTACGAATTACCTCTCGTAACAGAGCCTCATCAGAGAATATTACATTATCGAAATATGACAACGATTCCTTTAAATTGGCAAAAAAACATTTCATATTCTCTATCGTCTCCAAAAGAGAATCCGTCAATGAAATACTCTTATCAGCCTGAATATAATATGACCATCGCGACTGCTCATACATCATATAAAAAGTAAAAATGTCAAACTGTTCGGCTGTTGTCTTATAAAACAAATCCTGAGGAGGATTTCCACCCCGGACAATACCTACCGGCGAATTAAACACCTGATAAAAATAACGGAGTATCAGTAATACAATGATGAAATACGGATAGTCCGCATCCCCGCCTCTTCTTTTATTCACCCGGTTAACGACCCGGCTCAATACCTTATACGAATATTTATCTGTTATCTTCATATCTGTATAACAAACAAGTAGAAAAAAAGATAACAGTAAATTTCATAAAAGAATAAAAATCCGATAAGGAAATATCCCCTACCTAAGAGAAGCCTCTCTCTCGAATTTATAACTCGATAAAAATGAATTATATCAATCTATAACGATTACAAATATGTCCTATAAATTTATGTTACTCCGATACCATAGCATCAAGAGCCTTGCACAACTGGTCAGGGCACGACGTTTGCTTATTGCCGCAACGTATCCCGCTCAAACGATGCTTCACTTCTTCCACCGGCATACCCTCTACCAACCGGCAAATACCTTGAAGATTACCGCTACACCCGCCTCGAAAACAAACATTCTTTACAACTCCGTCACACACCTCGACTTCAATCTGAGTACTGCATGTACCCTTTGTCTTATATATAGATTTCATAATATAATCAATTCGATAATTTATCAATATAAAGTATTCCCGATAAATGATCTATCTCATGCTGGAAAATCACAGCAGTAAATCCGCTTACTGTATCTTGCTTTTCTTGCAGAGTGCTCTCATCGACATATCTTACCACAATATCTGTAGAACGGGCGACCATTCCCATACGGTCAGGTATAGAAAGACAGCCTTCTTTCCCTACTTTTTTTCGTTCCGACATGTAAACCAAACGAGGATTAATATAAAATTCGAAAGGTTCCCCAGGTTTATCAAAACGCTGTACAGCAATCAGACAACGGCTTATCCCCACCTGTGGTGCTGCAATCCCCACCCCCGGTTGCACCGTATCATTAACGGTATATAACATTCTTTTTTTCAACGTTTCGAAACAAGACGAGCGTATTTCTTTCTCCGATAGAAGTTTTGCTTTCCGACGTAGAAATAAAGAATCTTCATAGTTGGTTGTCAACCAGACTCGCATAATACTGTCTTTATCGGTTCCAATAATCATCTTCTCTTCCTTACTGAAAGAAGACTCATGCCTTTGGGCTGCACACAAAAAAATAAAAATAAATACAGCAAATAATATATAATGTAATGTTCTCATATATTTAATTCTCCGCTATCCCTTTTATACATCAAGCAAGTATATAGCAAATAAAAAACAACTTCAATTATCAGAGAATTCTACTCTCCCGATTTTGTCAGTATCAATTATCGGTCAACTATATACCCAATTACTCCCAAAAATCCTCTTTTAGCAGGAGGCAATCGACCCACCGAGAGCAGATGATTGAGAATACTGACAATTATAATCAATATCCTCTATTCAGACAAGCTTTCAACCTCAAATTTTTTGCGGTGCTTGACGATAGTCTTCATATGGGTTTGTGCCCATTCGGTAAGCTGGATAATAAACGGAACCAAAGACTGTCCAATATCGGTCAATCGGTATTCCACTTTGGGTGGTACGACCGGATAAACCTTGCGAGAAACCAATCCATCAGCCTCTAGTGTTCTTAGCGTAGCCGATAATACACGTGACGAAACATCCGGTATCAACCTGCACAATTCATTGAAACGCACTATCTCCTGTTCGCTCAAAACCAGAACGACCAACAATGCCCACTTATTGCCGAAACGTGCAACGACATTCCTTATAGGGCAAATCTCGATAATTGAATTTTTCTCTTCTTTCTTCAACATATTCTGCAATTTTTATATATCGGCAATATCATCTATATTGCATAAATAGTTACTTACTTTTATTTGCAAAGTTAGCAAATTTGGATTCAGACAAAAACAATTCCCTTTGCTAACCCAACTTTTTCCGTTCCACAAATAGTTGTTTCTTTGCAAAATCGAAAAAAGGTTAGTATTAATTACAACCATAACTCACTGATAAACAAAACTTAGTAGTTCGATTTTTCTCTATAAAGCAGAAATTTATTCGTAACAAAGAAAAAAAACTTATCCAAAATTCCATGAATAAACACTAACTTAGTACCATGAAACAAAAAATTCAATTCTACTATTTTATTATAAAATATGAATGTTGAAGAATTCAGAGAATACTGTCTTTCATTTAAAGGCGTACATGAAAAAATGCCTTTCCCGAATGTTACCGACCCTTACAGCCGTAACGTACTTTGTTTTTATATCGGAGATAAATGGTTCTGTTTTGTAAATATCGAGGTTTTTGATTTTTGTTGTATCAAATGCCAACCCGATAAAATAGGAGAATTACAAACCGATTATATAGGTATAAAGCCAGGATGGCATATGAATAAGAAACACTGGATCAGTGTATACTTCAATCAAGATGTACCCGACAAAAAAATTAAGGAGCTTGTAGAAAACTCCTATAATATCGTAATCAAAAGTCTCACACAAAAAGACCGGGAAACCTTATTGTAAATATTTTTCAAGAAACAATCATTTACAATCATTTTCGATAAATTTCTGCATCTGTTCTATCTCTTTTTTCTGATCAGATACAATACTTTGAGCAAAAGTAACAAGCTGTGATTGAGGCTCAAGTTTTAGAAATACCATTGCCATATCTACTGCAGCCTGGTGGTGTGGCAACATGACCATAGCAAAGGAACAATCGACATCCTTTCCTTTCAACTCCATATCTGTTGGCGTCTGATGCATCATATCCATCATTATCTTAGTCATAGCATCAACATATTTTATCGGCACAGTCTCTCCTTCTTTATACGGATAGTTTTTCAACATCGTCTCCATCTCGGCAATTTCCTGTTGTTGAGCTGTCACTATCTTTCGAGCAAGCCGTATCATCTCCGGACTCTTACCATATTTGATTTCATACTCAGCCATTTCTACTGCTCCCTGGTGATGCGGAATCATCTGTCGTAAAAAATCACCGGAAACAGATGCGTCCAAAGAGACCGAGTCCATCTCTGTCATCATAGAATCCATCATCTTTAGTAACATACTTTTTCTTTCGGCACAATGTTCCGTATGCTGCTCACCATTGGCAGCCAATAAAGTTATACACAAAAATACCGACAAAAGACACAAACTGGCAATCATTGAAAACCGGTTCAGATTTATAGCTTTTTTACCCATACTATCAATTTTTTATTGGTTATATAACAAAAATACCGGTAATACAGTTCTTCAAAACTCATACAATAAAATGCATCCCATCACGTTTTGAATGAAGATAAAACACTGAATCAATAGACCTGTTACTACGAATCGAAAAATTTAACTCACAAACCTCCGATTTATTTTCAAACGATAAAAACATTGCGATTATCTTTACAAACTTGTTCACAAAGCTTTACAAACAAATATTTGAAGAATTCTTATAACATTATGAATAATATTTCAAGTCCGTTCCATGTTTTTTCGATTGCTTTGCAGAAAACATTTATGCTTTGAAAACAACTGGAAATAAATTTGATTTTATAGGACTCATTTATATTGTCCTTATCTCCGTCATGATACTATTTTTTTTGACGGTCGTCTTTTAATATCTAAACTATAACAACAAATTTTAAATGAGCTTTATATGAAAAAACCAAATCTCTTACCACTACCCTTTCATTACTTTTTGAAAACAGCATATATATGCTTTTTTCTTTCTGTATTGAATATCCCGTTATTGGCACAATCCGAGGGGATAAAAATATCCGGTACCGTTACCGACACCAAAAAAGAACCGCTTATTGGTGTCAGTATTCTACTGAAAGGTACAAACAAAGGTACACTTACCGATATCAATGGCAAATATACCATCACTGTCCCCGACCAACATGCCGTTTTACAATTTTTCTACACCGGATTTAACCGTGAAGAAATCACCGTAAATAAAAAGACCACTATAAACCTAATCATGACCGAAGCAATAAAAGAGCTGGACGAAGTTGTTGTTGTAGGTTATGGAGCAATGAAAAAACGAGATGTAACCGGAGCCATCGCTTCCATATCATCTGAGACAATAGAACAGCGAAATGCAATTTCTATTGCAGATGCATTGCAAGGACAGACTGCCGGAGTACAAATCACTACCGGGTCAGGGGCTCCGGGAGAAGCGGCAGATATCCGTATCCGGGGTACATCCACATTCGAAGGTGGGGCAAAACCCCTATACATTGTAGATGGTGTCCCTTTTGAATCCATCGAAGATATAAACCCTGCCGATATAGAATCTATCGAAGTCTTGAAAGACGCGGCATCAGCTGCCATATACGGTTCACGTTCAGCCAACGGTGTTATCTTGATTACGACAAAACAAGGAGAAAAAACCCGCCCGAGACTCGACATCCGTTACCTCAAAAGTTTCAGTACACTCAGTCGTAAAATGCCTAAAGCTAATGGAGACGAACGCCGTTACTATGACCGGGTACGACGCGAACTGACTGGTGGAGTCAATGGGTACGACATCAAAGACTCTCTGGCTTTTTTCAATAATCAAGACATAGACTTGCAAGACCTGCTTTTCCGTACAGCCTCACGCGACCAAGTTGATTTAAGTGCCAGTGGAGCATCCGATGCTTTCAAATACTATCTGAGTGCCGGATTCCTATCCGATAAAGGCATCATGGTAAACAGTAATTACAATCGTTTCACCACTCGTATCAATACCGAATACAAACCTAATAAATACATTACACTGGGGAGCAAAGTACACTTGAGTTTTGCATATAAAAACGGTATTTCTGAAGACGGTGTTTTAAACCAAGCCCTTGAACGACCTTCATATTGGGCAATATTCAATCCCGACGGGAGTTACGTCCCCAACATCAGCAGCCGGCGCAATCCCTATGCTGTTGCCATGGATGATGTAAACAAAGCTCAAAACTACCGGGCTTCAATATACGAATATGTAGAAGTGCGTTTCAACAGTAAATTCAAATTCAATACAAACATACAAGGAAACTATTTAAACGACCGAAGCCAATTTTTCCGCACTACACCTCAATTATCAACCGAAGAGAGAAGTACAGGACGTGACCTTTCGGAAATAAGTTACGACTGGGCCAATGAAAACTATCTCAGCTACAACGATAAATTCAAATATCACGAACTAAATGTCATGGTAGGTAATAGTGTACAATTTTGGGGGCGCGAAAACTTGAACATAGTAGGTCTCGACTACACCACCGACATGATTTATACGCTGAATACAGCTTCTCTATTCGATACGAAAAAAACATATACCCGGTTTTATCGCCACAAAATGGCCTCATTTTTCGGTAGAGCCTCATATAACTATAAAGGAAAATATTTGCTGAATGCCAACATCCGTTTCGACGGGTCTTCTCGTTTTGGCTCGTCAAATCGTTGGGGTACTTTCCCATCAGCATCTGTAGGTTGGCGTTTCTCCGATGAGAGATTCATGCGCTGGAGCAAACGTTTTTTAAGTGATGCCAAATTAAGAGCCAGCTGGGGTATTACCGGTAATCAGGAAATCGGAGACTATGACTCTTGGCAACTTTACAGCCCCAACTACATCTATGAAGGCGTATCGGGAATTGCAGCCAGTAACCTGGCATACAACGGACTCAGCTGGGAAGAAACTACACAGTACAATATCGGACTTGACTTACGTATGCTGAACAACAAACTCAGAATTGTTGCCGATTACTATAAAAAAAATACGGACAAACTGTTATGCCAAGTAGAAGTTCCCAAAGAAACCGGTTTCAAAACAATGCGTAAAAACGTCGGTGCCATGACCAATGAAGGTTTTGAATTTACTGTCGATTACGACATATTTCGTAACAAAAATTTCTCATGGTCGGTCAACTTCAATATTGCCAAAAACAATAGCATAATCACTCAAATTGCCGATGGAGTTCCATTTTATAAAGGTATGGACGAAGCCATCTATGTGCAACAAAATGCCAGACTGGGTGAATTTTACGGATACAAATACCTTGGAATATTCGCTTATGACGAATCGAACGCCTTCAGTGACAACTGGGAACGCCTGACCCCGGTCTTCTCAAACGGCACATTTACCGGTAAATACTATTTAGGTGACAAAGAATATACAGGCACCGTACAACAAAAAAAGAGTTCTGACGGAAGCGTATTGAAAGGCGGTGATGTCGACTTTTTCGACACCAATGGCGACGGAACGATAAACTCTGCCGACAAAACCAAGATAGGCTGTGCCCAACCTGACGTATTCGGAGGCCTCAGCACCAACTTGTCTTACAAAGGTATCTCTTTATACATCTCATTCTTCTACTCTTTAGGAGGCGATGTATATAATTATGCCGAGGCTAAACGTAACAAATTTTCTTATGACGGAGCAACCCCTTCTCCTGATGCAATACACAACATGTGGACAAAACCGGGCGATATAGCCAAATATCCGGCTCCTATCAATAAAGAACATAACCGACTACCGCCATCGAGTTTCTATATAGAAGACGGCTCCTATATAAAACTTCGTAACGTGAAACTTAGCTATTCTTTGCCCAAGAACTGGATAAAACCAGCTTTATTGAAAGCTGCGACCATATATATATATGGCAATAACCTATTGACATTTACCAACTACACAGGATATGATCCCGAATTTTCCCTGAACACAGGCGACCCGTTGACTCTCGGTATCGACCAGAACCGTTATCCGAGAAAAAGAGAATACGGATTTGGAGTTAATATAACCTTCTAAAAATTTATTGTACGATGAAAAATAAACTTATTATATTATTCTCAGCATTACTCACATTCTCTTCATGTAGCGATTTTCTGAATGAGAAACCTATTAGTGACCTTACAGCCGAAAGTTTCTGGCAAAGCGGGACAGACGCAGAAATCGGGATAGTAGCTATATACAGTGCTTTTGCCGAAGCTATGTCTCCGGGACTTTGGGACTGGGGAGAACTAAGAGCCGATAATTACGTTCCACACGACAAAGATGCATTCGACCAGAAAGAAATGATATACAATACCATGTCGAATGATAATCAGGCTGCATATTGGACCAACCTTTACAACGTTATCAGCCGAGCCAACGCTGCTATTAAATACATACCCAACATTACGATGACAGCCAGTACCAAAAACAATCTTCTCGCTGAGGCATATGCGATGAGAGCATGGGCCTATTTTTATGCTGTACGGGTATGGGGTGATGTACCCATGTACACCGAACCGATAGAAGAGATTTCACAAGGCATATATAGAGAGCGTACAGACAAAAACCGCATTTTCCAAGAAATTATACTCCCTGACCTTGAAAAAGCATATTACCTCATCGATAAAACCGCGACAAAACGTACTCGAACCAATGTAGCTACAGTATGTGTATTGATGATGGACGTTTATGCATGGCTTCACGAATACGAGAAAGTCGTAGCCGTAAAAGAAGAAAAAGTAGACTTGCTCAGCAAGAACCGTTGGGGGCTGTCGGCTCTCGAACCTACGACATTCGAAAAAGACTGGCGCGCTATGTTTTTTGATGACGAAACCGCAGAGATTCCTATCGAAGTCATTTTTAAAGTAGCTTATGATGAATTAGGTAATGGAGAAAATCTGTCAATCAGTTATTTCGCAAGTTCACAACCTCGCGTCTTTCTTTCCGACAAAGCAAAGGGCATGTATGGCATACTGGACAAACGATTCGGCTCCACCCAATGGGAAGATATAGGCGAAGGCAAGTCGCAGCTCAAATTCAAATTCTGGCCCGATGGCACTATCTTTACCGGTACCGGACGTATATACTCGGACAACGACCTAGTCATCTACCGCTATGCCGACATTGTACTCTTATATGCCGAAGCCCTCAATGCTCTCGACCGTACACCGGAAGCCATTACCGAACTCAACCGTACACGCACACGAGCAGGAGAGAATCCATATTATGTCAGCGATTTTGTCAGTAGCGACGAAGTACTCGATGCCATACTGGACGAACGGCAAAAAGAATTTTTAGGAGAAGGTAAACGATGGTTTGACCTCGTACGCTGTAACCGATGGAAAGAAGTGATGCAACCCATCAATGGAATGTCTGATGAACGAAAAGTACTCTTTCCCATCCACAGAGACCATCTGAACCAAAATCTGAACCTGAAACAAAATCCTGGATATTAACACCTAAAAACCGAAGCAAAATGAAAAATATAGTTTTATCACTCACAGCAGCCCTGTGCTGTTTCTTATTCAGCGGTTGTCTGGGTATACAGTCGAGCTACGATTACGAGCCCGCCAACATCGATAACAACGTATATATGAATACCTGGGAATTTATCCAATCGCGTCCTGATGCATTCTCTTCCCTGAAAAGAGCCATAGAACACTCCGGCATAGATATTAATATCTATACACAGAACGACAGGAAATATACCTATCTGCTCCTGCACAACGATGCCTTTAAGGGGGCAAACGGAATCCTTTCGAACTATGGTGCTGCCTCTATTGAAGATATGGACAAAGAAACCTTGAAAAACATATTGTTATACCATACAGTCGATGGATACTACCACGGATTGGGAACACTCAACTTCGACCCCACATATGTGATTACACTTTGGAAATCACCCGATGCTTTCATGACATTAAGGCTGAACAACAAAAACTCTATCGAACAATATTCCCGACTTATCATCAATGACATGGCAGGAAACAGCACTCCCGTTACTGCAATCACCAGCAACATCCTTACTACGAACGGAGTTGTCCATGTTGTCGATACACAAATTGTATATAAACCCTAATTTTTATAGCCATGAAACAAGTTCAATATATAAAGACAGGACTTCTGTCCAATTTAATACTGATACTATGTATATGTGCTACATGGTATTCCTGCAATGACGATGCAGACCAGGCTGCTGCCGCACCTGAAATATTATTCATGAACGAAAATCTGACGGTCGATTTGAATAAAGCGACCAATCCGCCGATTGTCTGTGTCATCAACGCTGAAGCAGGACTTAAAAGCGTACAGACATTCATACAGAAAACCGGAGATGTAGAAGTTGCTCTGGAAAAAGAAGTTGTATCATTTTTCAACAAATACAGTTACTCTTTGAGTCAAACCCCGGTGTATAGTGAAGACATGATAGGATTCAAGGTTATCGCCACCGACGAAAACGGAAAAACGACAACAGCAACATTACCTTTCGAAGTAATCCCATTGCGAGACGCTCCGACAGTAACATTCAACGACGGTATCAACGAAATCAATTACCGCGAAGGAGACATGATGCCCAACATATCGATAACAATAGAAAGCGAAGAAAATCTACAATACCTCGTACTCTCCGAGGTGGTAAACCGAGTAGAGAAAAAAATAAAAATCAACGGAAACGATACGCTCAAGTTTACAAATGGCGAACAAAGTTATACACTGAATCTTCAGGATGACGGATTTCAATTCAAAGTAGGAACTACCGCATTAAAGGCAAAAGCCGGAGCCGGGCCTTCTGACCGTATCAAGGTAAAAGTCGGTACTTTGAAAGTAAACTTTACTGAAATTCCGGCTCCTCAAGTCACATTCGACGGAGGCGATACTCCGATTAATGCCGATGAGTTTAGCGATGTAACCGTAAAAGGTTCTATTACCACTGAATCGAAACTGGTATCTGTTCGATACCTTAAACGCACACAAGATGGCCTGGTACAAATAGGAGAAAAACAAGAATTTTCCCCTTCCATAAGCAGTCACAACTTTGAAGTAACATTAGAAAATGTATTTGTCGATGTCACAGGCCTTATAGTCGAGGCTACGGACGAACTCGGGAAAAAGAGCAACACCGAAAAACAAATCATTGTGAAAGAAGTGGCCCCTGCACCGACAATCACATTAAATCAAAAAGAAAAAGAGTTCAACGGTGTCGATATCAACTCAACTCTATCTGTAACCGGAAACATCACATCCCTATCAGGCATAACAGATATAAAACTGATAACGACCACCCGCACCGGTGAAGAAACCGTAAAATCTCTGAATATCACAAACGATAAAAACGTAACACTTAATGAATCCGTCACTGCTGATAAAACTCTTGCCGGTATCAAAATCGAAGCGACTGACATCAACAATAAAAAAAGTAATATCTCGTACGATGTACATGTAGGATATTATTACCACGAAGTATTGATGTCTCTCGACGGTGCTCCTAATCACGGCGACTCTACTCCCGGATGTTTCTTCTCTGCATCACAGGCCAGGGCCTACGATTATTGTGACGGTATGGCAAACTGGCAGGAAGTCGATATCGCATTCTCATCATACAGTACAAACACGGTTATACGGGTAGCCTCTTTGAAACAAAGCATCACCAAATTCAAACATGCGACTTGTGGACTCGATAAATGGGAAAATGTAAAAGGATGCTATTTCAAAAAAGCAGCTAAAATAAAACGAAGTACTTTTGACCAAGCTACAGTTGACGATATGCTGGCCGAAACATTGCCGACCAATTTCGAACAAATTGCGTCCTTAACTTCCGGTAATTTCGAAACACCGACTGAAGACGTCGGGGTATATGCTACACCTATCGATGGAGTGACCAAAAGGGTAATAATCGCATATGACCATTTTGTAAAACGGACCGAAAATAATCTGGCAGCTTCTCAATTTATGATAAAAGTAAAAATAGAAAAATAGCTCTTTCTCAAGTGTACCTTTTTCATAACACCGTATACGCCCCTGTTCCTTGTAACAACTATAGGTTTCCTCTTTCTGAAAAGAGACAGGGGTGTATCATTTCCTTAAAACAAAAAAATTTGAAGAATATTTATAATCTTTTGAACAATGGTGCAAGCCATTCTTAACAATGATACGGACATTTGTCATATCTCAAAATAATAAACGCTATGAAAATAAAACTACGACATTTAGCCGGAAAAGTATTTTTATCCCTAATACTCATATCCGGATTATCGACTCCCATTTCAGCACAAAATCTGATATCGAACGGGGATTTTGAAACTTGGGAAGGCATATCTACTGACACAGGACTCGACAAAGGAATTCCTGCTGGATGGACCTCACAAACCGGAGACGGTAACTTGACCTTATACCGAACCGGTACACCTCATAAAGGGAACTATTCCGTATTCGCCCGTAACACATCCGGTAATGTAAGCCGCATGTTCACACCCACATTACAACCCTTATCGGCCGGAAAAATGTACAAACTGACGTTCTATACCCGAGGTAAAGGAACCTTAGCCAATATCACACTGACTGAAAACGGAGAAAAACTGAACGGTGCTGTAGCAACCTCTCCTTCCGACAAAAATATCTTTGCGTCGCCATCAATGCTAAATAAAGAATATAACAACGGAAAGGAATGGGAAAAACAGGAATATACGTTCACCATACAAACAGATGGAATATACAAACTGATATTCTGGCCCAAATCGACTGCCGGCACAGATGGTGAAACATCGGATTATTTTCTTCTCGATGATATAGAATTAGTGGAATTTGTAGACGAAACTATCTGTACACTATCTGAAATAATAGTAAAAGGGTCCACCCTGAAAGAATTCGACCCAGGAATCCTCACCTACAATATCACCCTGGCCAAAGGTGCTGCAATACCCAAAGTTACGGCTACCCCTGCCGATACCAAAGCATCGGTAAAAATTACCGCTGCTACTAAAATAGACGGTACGGAGCCAGAACGCACCACGACAATCAATGTTACAGCTGCCGACGGTATCTCTACCCGAGAGTATAAAATCATTTTCGAAGAAAGTAACGAAATCCTTCGCGAAGGATTTGCATCCGAAGACCGTCCCGAAAAATTTACATATCCCAATAAAACAAACTGGATTATAGATGCCAATGCAGCACAAAACAATGGAGTATTTTTCGGAAACAATTCTATCCGGCCCAAGGGCAGTGATTTTACCGATGACTACTTTACAATAGACAACTGCACTTCGGCCGGTATTCTCTCCTTCTACCTGAAAAACAGAGGTGACAATGCCAACGCCATATTGACAGTATCCTATCAAAAGACCTCTGATAGCAACAATTGGATTGAACTTAAAACAATTCCCGATAGCGAAATCGGAACTTCTTACGAAAAAATCAGCTTACCCATTAATTCCGGAGAACCGGTAAATATTAAATTCCATATCCAAAAAACAGCTGGACTCATCGGATACAATATCGACGATATCTCTTTGACCCCGTTCATAGCTACAAAACAGGAAAACGAGAAGACGGGCAAAGATATAGTTTTTGCAAATGGGAATACGATTCATTTACAAACTTCCATTCCTACCAATTACACTTTATACAATATAAACGGACAAATATGTACAACCGGAAACGTATCAGGAGAATACACATTATCCGTCGATACAGCCGGAATGTATATTATTTCTCTGCAAAACGCCAATGGCAAATCGGTACACAAAATAATCATACCATAATGAAGCCCGACAAGTACACCTCTTGAAACAAGAGGTGTACTGCTCCAATCCCAAAAAGAAAAAAACAGTATAAATACAATTACTATAATCTTTTGATACCATCGACATGAGCCGAATATTATATACCTTCATCACATTGCTTTTCACTCTCGAAACAATAGCCGAAATCTCTGTTATTCCGGCTCCGCTTTCGATAAAAGAAACACAAAACGAATATCGTTCAGGAACCAAAATAGAAATCTGCTACAACCCGTTACTGAAAAACGAAGCTGAATATCTGCAATCGATATTCACAAAAGAAGGACTGCAATGCGCTTTGGCCACCGGTATCAAAACAAAAAACAGTATCGTTTTAGATCTCTCATCCAAAATAAAAGGAAAAGAAGCCTATTCGCTGGAGACTTCTTCCCAAACCATACATATTTCAGCCTCATCACCTACCGGGATTTTTTACGGAATACAAACTCTTCGGCAACTCATCCGTATCGACAACAAACAAATAGTTGTACCGGGGGTATCGATACAAGATAGACCGTCTTTTCCCTGGCGTGCTTTCATGCTTGACGAATGCCGACACTTCAAAGGAAAAGAATGTGTAAAACAACTGTTAGACGAAATGGCCTTTCTGAAAATGAATACTTTTCATTGGCATCTGACCGATGACCAAGGTTGGCGCATAGAAATAAAAAAATATCCGCTCCTGACCCAAATCGGAGCATTCAGAGACTCCACTCAACTCGAAAACTCCCGTAGTAATAAATATCTGCAAAAACCTCATGGCGGATTTTATACTCAAGAAGAGATTAAAGAAATCATCCGTTATGCCGACCGGCTGCATATACGTATCATCCCGGAAATAGAAATGCCGGGGCATGCCGGAGCAGCTATCGCCTCATATTCCTGGCTCGGTTGTACAGGCAAGCCAATACCCGTTCCCTGTAAATTCGGAGTAAACTACGACATTCTGGATGTTACTAATCCCGAAGTTTACTCCTTCATCGAAGGCGTATTGGATGAGGTTATCAACCTGTTCCCTTCACCTATCATTCACATTGGCGGTGACGAAGTCAAATATGACCATTGGAAAGCATCCTCGGCCATCACGCAATATATGGAAAAAAACAAAATCAAAAATCCGGCTGAACTTCAAATTGACTTCACCAACAAGATATCTCGTATGCTTAGCCAAAAAGGTAAACGAATGATTGGCTGGAACGATATAACCGGAGACAAAATTCACAATTTTCAAGCAGAAGACGAAACCGGAAGCAGTGCACAACTGGCACCGGGAACCATCGTTCAATTCTGGAAAGGAGACAGTACCCTTATAAGAAAAACATTAGAAAAAGGATTCGATATCGTAAATTCTTACCATATCTACACCTATCTCGACTATACTTACAAGAAAACCCCGCTTGAAAAAGCATATTCCTTCTCTCCCATTCCGGAAAATATTCCGGCCGAACTCAAAAAACACATACTCGGTTTAGGTTGCCAAATGTGGACCGAATGGCTACCCACCTGTGAAAGCGCACAAAAAATGATATTTCCTCGAATTGCAGCACATGCCGAAACTGGATGGACAGCTCCAGAAAGCAAAAACTTCACCCGATTCTCCAATGCATTGCAAGGACTCCTGAAACACTGGGACAAAGTCGGAATAAAATACGGAGATTTCAAATAAACCTGTACTGATAACCTCACAAACATTAGCATGACAACACAGAACGAAACACACGACCCCATAATGAACAAGAAAAACTTTATCATCTCCATAGCCATTATGGGAGGATTATTTTTCACATTTGGCTTCGTATCTTGGGTAAATGCCATACTCATTCCATATTTCCGTATCTCATGTGAACTGACACACTTCCAATCTTATCTGGTGACTTTTGCTTTTTACATTGCATACTTTGTGATGGCTATTCCGGCATCTATACTGCTCAATAAATTCGGATTCAAAAAAGGAATGATGTATGGGCTCTGGGCCATGGCTTTAGGAGCCTTACTATTTGTCCCTGCAGCTTCTACACGTACATACGGCCTGTTCCTTACCGGTCTTTTTACTCTCGGCACCGGACTGGCCATTCTACAAACGGCAGCTAATCCCTATGTAACAATCATAGGCCCCATCGAAAGTGCTGCCCGACGTATCAGCATCATGGGGCTTTGTAACAAATTTGCCGGAATCATATCTCCACTTATCTTTGCAGCACTGGTCTTACGTACCACCGACAACGAGCTATTTGCCCAACTGAATCAAAATCTGATTGTCGGCCCCGAACGGGAAGCGATATTGGACGAACTCATCCGAAGAGTCATGCTCCCATACACCGGGCTGGCTATCCTGCTATTCCTTTTCGGAATAGGAATCTATCGTTCGCCTCTGCCCGAAATCAATACCCGGCAAGTAAATAACGAAGAAGACAGTACTGTAACCGAAAAAAACAGCATCTTGCAATATCCGCATCTTATTTTAGGAGCATTGGCCATATTCCTGCATGTCGGGACTCAAGTTATTGCCATAGATACAATTATCGGTTATGCCGAAAGTATGGGCATAGGGCTTGTCGAAGCCAAAGTATTCCCTTCCTATACTCTTACTTGCACCCTAATCGGGTACTTCTTGGGTGTACTATTCATTCCCAAAGTTATATCCCAGACCAGGGCCCTAATTCTATGCACGACATTAGGGCTTATATTTTCTTTAGGTGTAATATTCGCTTCAGGCGACATCACCTTATTCGGACATCGAACCGACCTGTCCATCTGGTTTCTCGTACTGATGGGATTGCCCAATGCTCTGATTTATGCAGGTATCTGGCCATTGGCTATCAACGGGTTAGGGCGCTTTACCAACTTAGGGTCCTCCTTACTCGTAATGGGACTTTGTGGAAATGCATTCTTACCTATGATATACGGCATACTGGCCGACCATTACGATGTACGCACCGGATATTGGGTACTCATCCCCTGTTTCCTCTATCTCATCTTCTTTGCAATATGGGGACATAAAATCAAAAACTGGAAAAGCATAAAATAAAACAATATGAAACGCATCAAGATATTTAACGGTAATATCATCACTCCGTACCGAACCATTACCGATGGTACGATAATTATCGAAAACGGTATTATACAAGAAGTTAGCGAATCTCCTGTCGAAATAACTGATGCCGAAACAATAGATGCCAATGGCGCATGGATAGCACCCGGATTCATCGACTTGCATACTCATGGAGCCGGTAACTACGATTTCATGGATGGTACGGTAGAAGCATACCTCCAAGCTGCCCGCATGCATGCCACCCACGGTACTACTCTGCTTTTTCCCACAACCCTCACCAGCACCAAAGAACTGCTGTTCGAATCTTTCGATATTTACCGGAAAGCAAAGGTACTCAATCGGGAAGGTGCAGCATTCGGAGGCCTCCATTTGGAAGGCCCCTATTTCGCCATGAGCCAGAGAGGAGCACAAGACCCGCGCTATATACTTTCTCCCGATCCGAAAGATTACATGGAAATTCTCGAACGCTCAACCGATATTGTACGTTGGAGTGCCGCCCCGGAACTGCCGGGAGCTCTTCCATTTGCCAATGAACTATCTCGACGGCACATACTGCCTTCCATTGCCCATACCGACGCCATATACGAAGAAGTTTTAAAAGCCTTTGAATACGGATTTACACACATAACCCACTTTTACTCATGTATGCCCGGTATTACTCGGCGAAATGCTTTCCGTTATGCCGGAGTCATCGAAGCAGGGTATTTGATAGAAGGCATGACGGTAGAAATTATTGCCGACGGAATACACGTCCCGGAAAGCCTTCTCAAACTCGTATACAGAATAAAAGGCCCGGATAATATAGCACTGATTACCGACTCGATGCGGGCAGCTGGGATGCCCGAAGGAAAAAGCATATTAGGAAGCCTGTCGGATGGCCAGGAAGTAATTGTCGAAGACGGAGTAGCTAAATTACCTGACAGAACAGCCTTTGCCGGAAGCGTAGCGACAACTGACCGACTGGTACACACCGCAATTACCCTCGCCGGAATACCTTTGCCCGAAGCTGTACGCATGGCTTCATCAACTCCGGCACGTATAGCCGGAATACAGGAGCGGAAGGGAAGTCTCGTCCCGGGAAAAGATGCCGACATCGTCATATTCGATGATTGCATAGATATAAAAACGACCATCATAAACGGAAACATAATATATAAAAAACAAGATATATGAATACCGAATTAAAAAAAGATAATCTGAACGTAAAAATATACGATACACGTAAGCAGATGGGTGAAAAAGCGGCAGAAGAAGCTGCGGCATACCTCAAAAGTCTACTTTCCAAACAAGAACAGGTAAATATCATATTTGCAGCAGCACCTTCTCAGAATGAGTTTTTGGAATCCTTATCCGTCACCCCGGGCATAAAATGGAGTCGGATAAATGCCCTTCACATGGACGAGTACATCGGACTTGATAAAGATGCACCACAAGGGTTCGGCAATTTCCTGAAAGAAGGAATTTTCGACAAAGTTCCTTTCAAATCGGTACACTATCTCAACGGGCAAGACCCCGACCCGATACATGCTTGTCAAGTATATGAAAAAGTATTGTCCGAATTCCCGGTAGATATTGTCTTCATGGGCATTGGCGAAAATGGTCATATTGCTTTCAATGATCCTCATGTTGCCAACTTTAACGATACAAAAAGAGTAAAAATTGTCGACCTCGACGACAGATGTCGTCACCAACAAGTAAACGACGGCTGTTTCAAACATATCAACGAAGTGCCGACCCATGCACTTACACTTACTGTCCCGGCACTTTTAAAAGCTGCACGCATATTCTGTATAGTTCCGGCGCAGACCAAAGCCTGGGCCGTAAAAGAAACGTTAACAGGAAAAATTTCAGAACACTGTCCGGCTTCTGTACTTCGTACTCATCCCCATGCTACATTGTATGTAGACAATGACAGTGCAGCCCTCTTCCTCCAATCTTCAAATCGATAATTATGAAAAAAATAAAACCGATACTTATCCTTTGTATGATACTGCTCACCGGTTTGCCTGTGAGTGCTCATACCTATTCTATCATCCCATATCCGAAATCGCTGATTCCTCAAGAAGGAGAATATATCTTTAAAAACGGGCAAAAAATTTCGTTCCCTACTGAAATATCAGAAGTGGCAAAAGAATTTATCTGCCGTATAAAAACCGTAACCGGTATAAATCTGGTCACAATATCGGAAAGCAAAAAAGCAGACATATCCTTCACCTTGCAAAAAAATATGGCAAATGAGGCTTATAAACTGCACATAACCCCCACACATATTACCATTCAAGCATCTACTCCGGCAGGATTTTTCTATGCTATACAGAGCTTATACCAACTCATGCCTCCCGAAATAAGCGTTAACAAACGTACAGAGAGTGTAAATGTATGGAATGCTCCTTGCGTACAAATCGATGATGAACCGAGATTTGCTTATCGGGGCATGATGCTCGACGTAGCACGATATTTCATGCCCAAAGAATACGTATTGGAATTTATCGACCGACTGGCTGCCCAAAAAATCAACACATTCCACTTTCATCTGACCGAAGACCAAGGCTGGCGCATAGAAATAAAAAAATATCCGAAACTGACCTCTGTCGGAGCTACACGGCCTTACACGATGGTCGGATACAAAACATTCCATGCACCGATTATCCCCGATAATACAGTGCACCAAGGATATTATACACAAGATGACATTCGCGAAATTGTCGCTTATGCACAAAAACGCTTCGTCACCATTATTCCCGAAATAGAATTACCGGGACACAGTTCCGCTGCAGTTGCAGCTTATCCCGAACTGTCTTGTGGTATAAAAAACCGGTATGAAGTAGTAAAAACATTCGGTATATTCGA
The DNA here is from genome assembly GCF_015097275.1 of Coprobacter secundus subsp. similis. Classification (GTDB taxonomy): domain Bacteria; phylum Bacteroidota; class Bacteroidia; order Bacteroidales; family Coprobacteraceae; genus Coprobacter; species Coprobacter secundus. The sequence continues at coordinate 4,004,382 of NZ_AP023322.1, read as the reverse complement.
CAATGTATTCTGCCCAAATGAAAAGACTTTCCGTTTCTTAGAAGATGTATTCTCCGAGGTGGCTGCACTCTTCCCTGGAACCTATATACACATTGGTGGAGACGAATGTCCCAAAACAGCATGGAAACAATGTTCTCATTGTCAAGGGCTGATGAAAAAATTAAATCTAAGGGATGAAAACCAGTTACAAAGCTACTTTATTCACGAAGTAGAAAAAATAGTCAACCGACAAGGTAAACAAATAATCGGTTGGGACGAAATACTTGATGGAGGATTGGCCCCCAATGCTACAGTAATGTCATGGCGAGGAGAAAAAGGTGGAATCGAAGCTGCAAAATCTGGGCATTCAGTAATCATGATGCCGAATGCCGACACCTACTTGAACTATTATCAGGAAGACCCGGAATACGCCCCCATAGGTTCAGGAAGTTTTCTACCGATAGAACAAGTATACAGCTATGAACCTATCCCGGCTCAAATGAACGATAGAGACAAAAAATATGTATTGGGAATGGAAGCCGCATTATGGACTCCATATATGAAAAATCCGGATGTGGTAGATTATTACATGTATCCCCGATTTTATGCCGTTGCCGAGGTTGCCTGGACTCCTGCAGAAGCAAAAAATTATACGGATTTCCTTGCCCGCATACGTAAACAATACGCCCGGCTCGATTTACAACAGGTAAAAGCTTGCCGCAACTATTTCGACGCTTACATCGACGGAGCATTCAACAAACGCACCCGAAAGTTCGAAGTACGTATTACCGGAATGATACCCGGTTCGGAAATAAGATACACGACTGACGGGCACATTCCGACTCTTGCATCAAACGTATACTCTAACCCGATAGTACTCCATAAAAATACGACCATTAAAGCTGCAATATTTACTCCTGACGGCAATATAACCGGAAAAATAACAGAGAAAAATTTTGTCGTAAATAAAGCCACCGGTAAAAGCTATATATGCAATGTACCCTACCGATTCAAACCGGACAATCCCGGAGCCAAAGATTACTCTAAATTCAATTTCTGCGGCCTCACCAACGGAATCAAAGGTTACCTCAACCATGTACATCCTTGGGTAGCCATACGCCCGACAACCATAACCGAAATCACTATCGACCTCGAAAAGCAGGAACAATTCAGCTCGATAAGATACTCCGTGCTCAACGGTTATGGCCAAGAAGCCGTAGCTCCACAAGAGACGTGGATAGAAATATCCGATGACAACAATAATTTCAAAGAAATAGCACACCGGAACTTTACATACCATATCGAAAACAAATGGCAAATATTCGAGCATAATTTTACATTCGCGCCCCAGAAAGCCCGTTATGTAAAAATAAAGCTTAAAAACGGGTATCTGCCACACAAGCTGGGAGGATTTCCTGTACCCGAAGAGAAGGAAGGTTCTCTCGGAATGATATTTATTGATGAAGTAGAAATAAACTGATAACTTTGTAAAAATCATATATATGAGAAACTCCATAAAATACGGACTGATAGCCTTGGTACTGAGTATCTCGTGTATCGGGCACGCAACGGAAAATCCGATAGAAAAAGCAGACCTGACTCCAGAACAAATACAGCGAGCCAAAACATTCAAACAAGTACTCGGAACAGACAAAGGATACCGGAGTGGCGCATATGTTTATACCAAACGAAGCATAGATGACTATATGAAAGAACCGGAAAAACTGGCTGCCCGACTGGCAGTACTGGGATTTACCGATGTATATTTAGGTTCGGAAAAAGCATTATCCGGAGAAGCTGACGACTACATGAAATGGCAGAAAACATTCATACGAGAAGCACACAAATACAATCTTAAAGTCCATGCTTTACGCTTGAGCAGCGCCAAACTGTATGTCAGTGATATGAAAATACTCGAAGACTGTAATTCGGTCATCAATTATAACTACTCCGTGAAAAAAAGTGACCGTTTCGATGGCGTATCGGCCGATCTCGAACCTCATATTCTGAAAAAAGGATTCATAGACTACCCCAAAGAACTGACCTTAGTCTGGGACTCCAAAAACAATTTCGGTAAGGGGAAAGACAATGACCTGTTACTAAAACGTACTGTAGAGGTGATGAAACTTGCCCAAAAGGAACTCAGGCCACTCCCCCTTAGCCAAGCATTAGGTTTCTTCTTCCAACCTCGTGTAAACAACGGATTGCTCGAACACGGAGGTGCCGATGAGTTTTTACAATATTGTGACCAGCTCATCGTCATGGCATATAACTATAAACCAAGCCGAGTATTCGAAATGGCCGAACCGATATTGAAAGCAGCCGAAAAAAGCAAAAATCATCCCAAGAGCGTAAGCGTCTGTGTAAAAACCAGTCTCGGAACCGTAGGAGACGAAGGTCCTGTCACCTCATTCCAAACTCATGGATGGGACTATATGATAGAAGCTATAAAATATTTGGTAGAAAAAGGTAGTACGTATCCAGCATTTCGAGGAGTAGACATTTTTGAATTTCAGGGATTTGAAATGATGTGGAACAATAAGGTAAAACAATAATCCAAATGAAAAAAATACGATTTTACCTAAAAGCCTGTCTAAATTTTGCCCGGACATATAACCCATGTATCGGGACATTCAGACAGGTTCTTACTCTTCTACTACTTTCCGGTTGCTTGTTTAGTTGCGGAAATGACGACAAAATTTCTGACAGTCCGGCATTTATAGAAGTACCGGAAGAACCGACAGAACACGAAAAAGAATTGTCCGAAACCGCAGAAGCAACTTCCCTGATGCTCTCCAAAGCAATTCGGTTCAGAAGCCTGATACAAGAAAAAGAAACATATAGCAGCAGTGTATATGTCTACTCCAGAACAATATCCAAATATCAGGACAATCCGCAAAAATTAATTGCCCGCATCGCCTTATTAGGATTCACAGAAGTATATCTCTCTACCCCTCAAAAATCATTACAGGGAACCGACCCCAAAGGCTATCAATGGCTGAAAACATTTATTGCTGCTGCTCATCGATATGAAATAACCGTCTACGCATTGCGATTAAGCGACACTCGTCTATATGTCGATAGTAACCTGCTATATAACGAAACTGGCTGGGTAGACCAATATAACCGCTCAGTAGCTGCAAATGAAAAAATAGACGGCATATCAGCCGATTTAGAACCTCATGTATTGAAAAAAGATGGAGAATCGACCCCCATAGGGCTAGATATTTTTTGGGACAGTACATCGAACTATGGAATAGGAAAAGAAAATGACCAGCTCCTTGAACGGACCCTGAACCTGCTACATATTGCTCGGGAAGAAATAGCACCCTTACGACTCAACGAAGCCATTTCATTTCTATATCAACCTAAAATAAACGAAAAGAAACTGTCATTTGGAAGCACTCCGCAATTTTTACAGTATTGCCATTCGGTTATCGTCATGGCTTATTATTATAAGAAAGAGACTATTTGGAACCGAAGCAAACCCATACTTACAGCAGCCGGAAATACTTCAAACCAGAGTGTCAGTATATGTGTCAAAACAAGCCTCAACACCTATGGGGATAATGGAGATACCAATACTTCCCTACAACCACAAGGTTGGGATTATTTGCTCGAAACCATAAAATACATTTACGACAATGGTAAGTCTTATTCCTGTTTCCGAGGGATGGATTTCTTCGAATACGAAGGTTTGGAAACCATGTGGGAATGGATAAACGACAAAAATTGACATTTTACAAGACTCTTTAAATAGAAATAAGGCTCACTAAAAGCCCGTTACTTTTTTACTATAATTAAGAATTTATCGAATATGAAATGGATAACGGGTATTTAACGAATGACAACAGGATTACTTCCAAAAGACAATATACAAGCTTCCTCGGAAAAAACAATATCTCCTTTTTCCGAAAAGAGCCGGATATATGTAACGACAAAATACACGCCAAAACAAAAAATTTCTTCTATCCGGAAATTTAGACGACTGGTCCTTAAAGTATTTGGAGATAACAAATTAAATTATTTTATTTGCATATACCTTTTTTCTATGAAATATATGCTTATTCACCATTGTGGCTTATTGAAATACCTAATATTATTTTTTCTCTTTATTACAAACATCAGTTTCACTCAGGCCAATAAAGAAAATGTCCTGTTCGAATCATTAACCGTAAAAGACGGATTACCTCAAATGAGTGTCCTTGACATCACACAAGACACTCAGGGATACATCTGGATGGCAACACGCGATGGACTGGCTCGATACGATGGCTATTCGTTCGACATATTCAGAAATGACGAAAACGACACACTATCGATAAGTAACAATTATGTTGTCTCCGTACAGGAAGACAAAAACAAAAACTTATGGATAGGAACCTTATACGGACTGAATCGATACAATGCTAACACAGAAACATTTACTCGTTTTTACCATTCACCAATAAACGACAACACTCTCAGTTCTAACGAAATACGGAAAATATATATAGATGATGATAACAACGTATGGATAGGCACAACTAACGGACTGAATCTGTATTTACCGAAAGAAAACAAATTTCTTCGCTACTGTGTCAATCCCGGCATCGACCACAGGGTCAGCGCAATCTTACGTATAGGACAAACCATACTTACCGGAACAGATTCAGGACTCTATACCTTATCATTACAGACAAACAAAATAAAGCAATTATCTATCGGAAATTTCAAAGAACTATCCGTAAAAGCCCTTTATAAGGGAAAAAATGAAGATATATATATCGGTACATTTAACCAAGGGCTTCTTATAATCGATAAAAATTTCAAACTAAAGGAACAGCACCTCAACACTCCATTAAAAGATAACTCATTAAGCAACAATTCCATACGATGCATAACAGCGAACAAACACGGACAGTTGCTAATCGGGACCTTCAATGGACTGAATATCTTTGACCCTGAAACCGGCAATTTCCGTTCATTTAAGCAGCAGGCCGATAATCTGAGCGGACTATCACACTTTTCCATCCACTCGGTCTGCTGCGACAGCGCCAATACAATCTGGATAGGAACTTGGGCGGGAGGAGTCAACTATTGTAACTTGGACAATAACAACATCTTCCAACTCCACTCTCCCGTATACAACGGCAAACGATTATTAGGTATCGTCGGCCCTTTAGTAAAAGATGCAAATGGAATATGGGTAGGTATGGAAGGAGGCGGATTGCTCTACTATGAAAACTCCACCGATAAATACGAACGCTACATTCCCGACAAAAGCAATGCATCCAACTTCAGGTCGAACATCGTAACAAGCCTGCATAAAAAAGGACACCTCTTATATGTAGGAACTAACAATGGTATCCTTTATCAGTTCGATACCCATAACAGGCAATTTATACAAAAACAAGTATTACCCGGTACACCATCGATTGTCACTATACACAGCGACAGAAGCGGAAATATCTTATTAGGAGTACAAGATACTTATGGGCTGATAATCATATCTCCCGAAGGACATATACAAAACCGGTTCAAAGACAAGTCGGGAAATGACATAACATTCAACAATATTTGTTCCATCATCGACGACGGTCCAGACACCTTCTTGCTGGGAAGTAATACTCAAGGCATATATCAATACAACCTACAAAGCAAAGAATACGCATTTTATAACCTAAAAAATCCGGAATTAAAAGGTCTCGAAACCAAAGTAAACCAACTCTATCAAGATTCCCGAAAAATAACTTGGGTAGCCACTGCCCAACAAGGAATACTTTGCCTGGATAAAGACAAAAACATTATACAAACCATCTCGACCTCGGACGGTATGAAATCTAATACCATATGTGCCATCAATGCAGATAAAGACGGGAATATATGGGCATCGACTCTATCTTCTATCACTCAAATAGAAAAAGACAACTATAAAATAAAAAATTACGGAGGGTTCAAAACAAATGAATTTGCCTTGCGTTCATGTCTCTCAACCGACTCGATTATCTATTTCGGAGGAGATATGGGATTTATCGCTTTCGACCCATCCCAAATAGAAATAAACACGTTCGTTCCTCCAGTCGTTATAAAAGAAGTTCTTGTAAATAACACTAAAGTATCGTTGAGAGAGCTCGACTATCATCATCAAAAAATTGTTCTCCCTTACGATCGTTCAAATATAACATTTGAATATAGAGCCCTAAACTATATTCGCCCAGAACAAAACCAGTACGCTTATCGCATGGAAGGATTCGACAAGGACTGGATACAAGTAGGTAACCGCTTAATTGCTCATTATACCAATCTGCCGGCAGGAAAATATACATTTCACGTAAAAGCAGGGAACAATGACAATGTATGGAACGAAAAAGGCGTTACCCTCGATATAGAAATACTCCCTCCACCCTGGAAAACATGGTGGGCATATATCGCATATATTGCTATCTTTTTAGGACTTGTCGCTTCCTATCTGAGATATTTACAAATGCGTGTAAAACTTACCAACGATGTAAAAATAAAACAAATAGAACAAGAAAATTCAGAAAAGTTACATGCCGACCGCATCAATCTGTTTACCAACTTTTCTCATGAATTGCGTACCCCTTTAACGCTAATCATAGCCCCATTAGAAGATTTGTTGGGCCGAGCGGATACAACCGCTTCGGTAAAAAAATCATTAGGACTGATGCACAACAATGCCAAACGACTTCTATTTCTTGTAAACCAACTGATGGATTTTAGAAAAAAAGAAGCAGGCAAATTACAAATCAAAGTAGCCGAAGGGAATTTTTCCTTATTTGTAGAAGAGATAGTTATCGCTTTTCAAGAATTGGCAAACTCCAGACATATGACACTGGAATATTTCGGAAAAGAAGACAACGTATGCCTTTGGTACGACCGTTCGTTGATGGAAAAAGTGTTGTTCAACCTATTGTCCAATGCTTTCAAGAACACGCCCGACAAAGGCAAAATTGTGCTCAAAGTTCATCAATATCTCATAGATTCAGCCAAATGGATAGAAATAACCGTCTCAGACACCGGTTGTGGTATACCGATTGACAAACAAAATGCCATATTCGACCCATTTTACCAAGTAAACGAAACCGAAACTGCAACACCAGGAACTGGAATTGGACTCTATTTGACAAAAGCCATTGTCGAACTGCATAGAGGTAAAATAAAAGTAGAAAGCGTACCGGATAAAGGTACTACCTTCATCATCAATCTGCCGGTAGGCAAAGAATACTTTACTGCTGATGAAATCATAGAGAACTACAAAAGTAGCGAAGACATATCAAGATATATCAATACCTCCTATATACCCGAAATGGAAAGAAATATGGATGAGGCAGAAAGTATGAACAAACAAAATGGAAAACACACCGTCTATACTCTCCTTATTGCAGAAGACAATAAGGAAGTGAGAACATACGTAAAAAACAATTTGGCCAATGAATATAATATCATAGAAGCCGCAAACGGTGAAGACGCACTCACCAAAGCTATAAATCAACTTCCCGACTTAATCATCAGTGATATTATGATGCCTAAAATCGATGGTATACAACTTTGTAAAACACTGAAGGAAGACTTACGTACAGGACATATTCCCGTCATACTGCTTACTGCGCGTACCACAGTGCTGCAGATAGAAGAGGGATTAAAAATCGGAGCCGACGATTATATCACAAAACCCTTCAATATGACACATTTGAAGTTGCGCATTTCCAACATACTATGTTCCAGGGAAAAGTTGAAAAACATATACAGCAAAAGCTTCAACACACAAAATATAGGAGAACAAATTACTTCTGCCGATGACCGATTCTTACAAAAACTGTATAAAGTCATGGAAGAAAATATCTCTAATCCGGAATTGAACATAGACAAATTCTGTAAAGAAATAGGAATGAGTAAAACCAATCTTTATTACAAAATAAAGTCGCTCACAAACTTCTCCCCTACCGAATTTATCCGACATTCCCGCCTACAACTCGCTGCCCGTCTGCTCCGGGAAAAAGAAATTCCAATTTCCGAAATATCCACGATTACCGGATTCAATAGTCATTCCTATTTCAGTAACTGTTTCAAAGCTGTATACGGCTGCTCTCCCACCGAATACAGCGAAAAAAATTTATAGAAAAAGTAAATCAGATTTTAAATCTCACCACAAACATATTCCTCATCTTTACTACAAGAAAGAAAAAACAATGAAAAAACAAAACATATCATTTCTAATGGGTGCAGGATTCTCCATTCCGGCAGGAGCCCCATCTGCCAGCCAATTAGGAGAAAAGATAATAGAATTCGGAGAAAAAATTACAAAAAAGAAAATACACCGACATTCAATCACTTATGACCCGTTAGAATTTTTTCTAATGGCAGCTGTTGAATTTTACAATGCCAAAAACGAATTCAACTACGAAGAATTTTACGACTTCATATATGAACTTCCCGACGATAACAGTTTTATAGATTTTCTTTCCGACTATTTTGCAAAATACAAATTATTAGAAAAAGTAAATCACGAATATATTTTACAATATTTCTTAGATTTATTCGAATACTATCAATGGTGGATATTTCATTGTTTATACTCAAACGACAATGTAAACAATGCTGATAAATACTCAGGATTTTTCAATCTGATAAAATCACATTCATCAGATAATTTATATTTACACACTTTAAATCACGATTTACTATTAGAAAACTTTTCATCCAAAGGGTTTCTTCCCCCCTTGGATGATGGCTTTTTTAATAATGACCAATATTCTTGTACTGATATGGAATGTAGAGAATGGATACCCTGTCCATATTTCGCCAACAAATATTCAAGTAATATACGCATATACAAACTACATGGTTCCTTAAATTATTTCAACACTTTTACAGAAAATGAAAACGGGGCTTATACTCCGAATAGCATAGTAAAAGCCCAAACACCATATAAAGATATTATATTTTTTGACAATATAAAACAGGATTCTCCTCCGACATTCAACCCAAACTTTTTAACCGGAAAGCAATATAAAGAAAGTAACTATTATAACAATATGTTATATACAGACCTCTTTCACCATTTTGACTCCAACTTAACAATATCAGATAAGCTCATTATCATCGGTTATAGCGGAAATGACGAAGGCATCAATCGGCATATCCTCACTTCCTTCGATTTGAGAAAACCATGTTACATCATCGATCCGTTCCCCGGAGAAAAAATTATAGCCCTTAAACAAAATTTTTCAAATGCGACATTAATAAAATGCAGCATTTCTGATTTCACTCCGGAGAATATCGGTTTACAAATATGATTGCCAATATCGGTATCCTTGTCAAAACTTTTAACCATAACAACGTTATAGGCATTGGCTACTATCCTAAAACCACAAAAGATAAAGAGCCAATGCCTTATAACTTTAATATATCCCTTTATATTAAGGGAATGTATATTCATAGTATTTTTATCACAAGTCTATAATCTCAGAAAACATACCTTTAAGTTTTTTTCTAAGGCTGTGAATACGACTTTTAACCGTGCCTTTTTTGAGACCCATAATTTCACCGATTTCATCATAATGTCTCCCTTCAATCAATAGCCCAATCAATAATCGCTCCTGCTCAGTTAATTGATTAATGATATTTATAACATAATAATAATCTTGATAAATTACAATTTCATCATGCTGCTCAAAAAGATATTGTTTTTCTGAATCTAAATATGTAATTCTATTTTCAATATCCTTTTTTGCCCTCCAGAGAGAAATAAAACGATTTTTTATAAAAGTAAACGATATTCTAAAAGGATATTGACGCGATTCGAATTTATCCCTATTGGCCAAAACCAAATAATTGACATCCTGAACAATATCCCAAGCTTCATCACGGTTGCGTGTCAAAGAAAAAGCGTAATTAAAAAGTGAAGGTTGGTATTTCTCCAATTCCTGTTCCAGATTAAAAATTTCCATTTGTTGTCATTTTTTGATAACAGATTAAACAAAAAGAAACCTCCATCCGTTTTGTGTTATATTTGAAAGAAAAGTAGCCATACAACTCTTTGTACGTGTTGGATGGAGATTTTGTTACCTCGCACAAAACCCACGTACACAAGATAATTATATGCATACCCTCCTTTCAATGCTAAAGTAATAATATAAATCGAATAACAAAAACATTTATTGATATTTTTTACATAAAATTATTTTATTATATATTTATTTAAACTAAAATTTATCTATAAATAAGACAGATTAAATATAAAAAGACATAGAAGGAGCAAAAGAATATATTCAAAATAAATATATAATAAATTATACCTCAAATAAAGGATTCTATTATGCTATTTGTTTTAAGTGCACCAACACACCGATTGGCTATATTCATATCAGTAACAATGATAAGCACGATTTAGGGTATGGACTCAAAAAAGAATTTTGGCACAAATGCATCGTGACAGAAACCTTTCTAAAAATAATTAATATACTAAAACAAAAATTGTAGGAACTAGAGAGTTGGAACATGGGGTTAATCATATTTATTGCTTTGCAAATAACTCTCAATACACTCATTCATCGCCTGGACAAAATCATTCGCATCTTTCACCTTGTTTTCATCGATTACAAGTTTAAGATTTTGTTCACGTAGTTTTTCATTGTCATAAAGACGAAAATCCCCTTCATACATATAAATCTTATCCCAATGTTGCCATTGGAATAAATAACACACACCGTCTTTTTTATATTGAAACTTAATATCCCAACCATATAGCATTTTCTCAGGTTTCGTATCAATCTGAGAACCAATAACCAAAGTGATTGTTCCGTTATCTATTAACGTATTCAATATACTATCCCGGTGAGATTTAGTTAGAATCACCCCTTCTCTACTCGGATATAAACTAAGTCCGTCATATATCCATCTGACATAATTCCAATCTGTATTTTGCTTTTTTTGAGCCCATTCGATAACATTTGTATTCACTAATTTTTCAAAAGCAATTTGTCTATAATCATCTGTATCATCCAATTGTAATGATTCATTTACACCATCACCCATCAGTAAATGGTGGATAGATTCAGCATATAATAAAGAATTTGCAGCTGTACCTTTTTTCAATAATATGTTGTCTCGCCAAATTTGAGACGAAAAACCGAATATATATTTGTCATTACGCGTGTACGATTGTATTTGCGCCTCCCAATTTCGACAATACGACAAAATAATCCGATTTGCTTTTGCAGATTTTTTATATTCTTCAGTCAATCCGCCATTGGTAAATATCAAACGAGCATTTTTCCATTTTTCCTCAAAATCTATCCAATCAACATTATCTTCGTCATTCTTAAATAAAAACCGAATAGCCCCATGAAAAAAAGCGTAATTTTCCGCTTCCAATATGACCGCTTCCCAATTCCAATCGTGACAATTATCCCGGTTTTTCTCCTGCTCCGGCAATTCCGGATTATTGTGCCGAAAAAGAATCTGTTTTGCCTTTTCAACCTCTTCAGACAACTGTTCCGGTGACGCTTTAGATTCTATTCCAGAATTCTCATCCGCCAAAAATTCATATATATCTTCAATATGTCCGCTCAGTTCATCAATCAGTTTAATACGGGCAATCATGGCATCAATCGTATCAATTGTACTATTCCCGACCAAATTGCATACCACTCTCATCCATCTTTTAAAATGAACCTCATTAAACGAATCACATTGTTCAAAATATCGGCATATTCCGAAAAAAGCAACTCTTTGTGGTTGAGTAAGAGTAGATATTTTATATATATTCCCAGAATTATCCAGACTTAAATTACCTCTATTATCCTTTTTATACTTTGGAATAAAATCAAATTTGGAAAACCATTGGGGTAAATGCTTATTTATATTTTCATTTGTCGTAATTTTCTCAAATAACCTTTTCAAACGGAGAAGTATAGATACATTTCTCCTTTTCTTAGCTTGGGTCAAGATATCAGAATAAATACCAAATCCGGTATTGTATGACAATGCCGAGTCATCAGATTCGTTACCATATAGTTTCCATACTTCAGAGTCTTCTTTTTTTGCATTAGCATAAACTATAGCACAGTTCAAAAAATATCTATTGATAAATGCAAAGTATATTTCATCAATCTTGCCGTTTTTATGATTTTGCCAAAAAACATCCGTCCAAACCGTATCCATCTTTATCGGAACATCATCCAATTCCTCCCATTCTTCATTCTCCCTTATCCGCTCCTGTATATATCCTATCAAGTCGGCCTTGAAATTTTCAAAAGCAGTCAATTGTTTTCCTCGTGCATTCATCTTAATATACAAATCATCCGAAAGGGCAAAATCTTTAAGTGGCAAGTAATAAAATATAATGGGAGCATTTTCGGAAACCAGACAGTTCCAATATTTTCTTAGATTTTCTTTATCCGTATTTTGGAATAACTTCTCTATACTATCGATGATGTTTTTATCCTGTTTGTTCGTAACTTTTGTCCCACCCAACATGTTCAGTATCGATTGGATGGTCGGGTCTTGTTCCCATGACGAATAGAACCATGTACGGTTCGTGATGAAATCCACAATATGTTCCTCGTCTTTATATTCTTCAAAGTTTTTACATTGACACAAATTCTCACAAAACTCCCGCGATGAAATCCTCGTTTCGTAAGTAAATTTTTTTAATGTCCCACACACCTCTTCCAACAATCCGACTCTCAAAGCAATATACCAATGCAACAACCACAGAGTGGTCAGTCGCTGCTGACCGTCCAAAGGATGCAATTTGCCCCGCTCCTCCGAACCATAAACAAAATCAAGCTTCAGAACCTTTCCTGTATCTGAAAGATGGTCGTCCAATGCGTGTTTTATATTTGAGAGGAAAACTTTCCTTAGATGTTCCTTCCCTATCCTTCCTTGTACATAATCACGCTGAATAATAGGAACTTCAATAGGATGATCCTGAATGAATTTCCAAAACGAAGTCGTATTTTTATCCATGGTCTATTCTTCTAATTTTTTTAAACATTCCCTTATATCTTCCAAATAAGCCTCTGCATCGAGCTTTGTCCAATAATTACTGTGATCGGCTGTCGGTGAATAATATTTCAAAAATACCTGTTTAGTACAGGGAGGTACAAACGATGAGCCCGCATCAAATTCCTCACCGATTATCAATTTACCACTTTTGGATAACTTAGGAATAGGAATCAGTTTCCCCTTATCCTTCCCGATAATTATACGACGTTTCCCTGAAAAAATGGAATTTCCATAACTTCTGTTCGTAGAAGAGTCTAACAAAGCATAATTCCATATCCTGTTTTTTTCCATTTGCGACCATTCTTCTTGTACCGGCAAGGTACTCTTTATTTCATTAAAAAAAATTTTTTGTTTTTCTGCATCTTGCATTCCAAAGTAGGTACTTATTTTCTCTTGTATATCATCATCTGCACTCAAATATACATTCAGTAACCATTCTTTCTGTGTTTCAATATCATCTTCAGGATTTTCGGTATTGGAATTGATATGTTCCACATCCCAATTTTCTAATTTATATAGGTGAAAAGGAAACTTATAAAATGCCTCGGCTTGATATTTGCCGTTATTTCGTTGGGTATAATTTTGATTTATTACCGTTTGTATATTGTGAAAAAGCAAAATGGGGCGACACTCCCGTTTATTCCTTCCGTCTTCCTCATATTGCTTGTCAAGAATTGGATTGGAAACTTTCTCTTTAATTTCACTTTTCAAATAAGACAAAAAAGCACCCTTGTCGTGTCGATTGCTCCATTCTTCTACAAGACTCGAAATAACATCTAACGAAATAATATCAGGCTTCCAGCTTATCAGATAACCCACATAATGATATAGCTCCAAATCATTATACCATTCTTTAAGAACCTGATAATACTTTTTCACACTCTTCCAGCATAATACAATGTCGGGATTTCCCGATTTGAAATATCCGTAGAAATACCGGAATGTTTTATACTCGTCCGTTCCAATAGCGTCTAACTTCTCTTTGTCAAGTTCTAATGAATTTTGTTTACAGATTAAGTCAAAAATAAAGTCGATACGGGTAGGACGGTCGTAGCCTTTTTCCTTCAGATTATGTAAGAAAAGCCAAAATTCATCATCTTGTAGAGCATATTCTATATTATCCCATTCACTTGCTATCTCCCGTTGCCGCAACTGTATGTACCCATCATCTCCCATATTGAAGTTGGACCGATTCAGGAATAAAGCCTTAATTAGTTCTGCATTGGTCAAAGATATCTTTCCTATATTCAGTCGAGTAAACACTTGTATCGGATCCTCATCAACAGATTCATACCAAATGAACTTTACTTTTGACAATAACTTTTCTTTAAAATCTCGCCGGTCCTGATAAGATTTATTCGATAGCCAATTCTGTATCGTATTTTTTGCCAGAACAATATAATGATAATCGATGTTTTTATGGCTTACTGATTCATCTATCTCCGCCAAAAAATTTGCACTGTCTTTACGGGTCTCATACATTAACGAATATAAGTCCTTTCCATTTAAGCATGACAAGATAATATAAATAGTTGTAAGTCTCTGCTGACCGTCTATTACTTCCCATTCGCCTTTGAGAAGTTGCTCTATTTCCTCAAGACTTTCAGTTTCATTCTTTATTTTGCTTAATATATCTTCCTTCCGTTTCTTTACTACCAACGGCTGTAAACAATAAAAGCCGCCATCAGCAGGTTCAAACTCATTCACATCATTTAATAAATCTGTTACTTGTTGTTCTACCCAACGATAGCCACGCTGATAACTCGGAATAAAGAACCTCATTCCCAAAAGTTCACCGATAGGTTTTAATCCGATTTTATTCTCTTTCATATTGTGATTCTAATATTTCAATTATAGTCTCCCATTACAATAATTCATTTCCTCCAACTCGCAATACCCCGCATCCCTGATTTCCCTCAAGAATAACCTTGCACACATTTCTGCATCATTGCCTGCACGATGATGCTGTCCACAAGGAATCTCAAACTGATTGCAAAGAAAATCCAACGTATTACAATCAAAATCATAAATGCGACGGGCTGCACGAAGCGAACAATAGTAAGTCACATCGGGCTTCTCCAGTCCATATAACTCTAAAGAATGGCGAATGCAACCCATATCGAAAGCCGCATTGTGAGAAACAAGCACCGGACAATCTTTCAAGTAATCGGATATCTCAGCCCAGACTTCCGGAAACTCAGGAGAATCTTTCGTATCTTTCGGACCAATCCCATGTAGCCTCATATTCCAATAGTTATAATAATTTCCTTGCGGCCGTACAAGCCACGAACAAGTCTTTGCTATCTTTCCCTCATATACTATACAGATGCCGGCTTCGCAAATAGAAGCACGTTTTCCGGTAGCCGTTTCAAAGTCTATGGCTATGAAGTTCAATCCTTGCATTTTTGTTCTCCCTATCCTCTTCCGTAATAATCCATCAGGTTTATTACGAAATTACGCATCATATCACGTACCGACTTCGGCTCTATCACTTCTATTTGATCGCCCTGAGCCAAAAGCAATTGATAAAAATCGAATGTCGGCTTTACATGATACTCGAAAAGCGTAGATTCATCATTGCTTTCCAATTCCTTTTGTGAAGAGTGTAAAGGCAATATGCGCAGATAATCGGCAAAACCATTATAGGCTAAAATAACAACGCGCTCTATAGCTACATCCGAAGTAATTACACCACAACAACCTACAAAGTATTCGTCAACGTCGAAATCCTTGTTCAAATGAAAAGACTTATCAGTCTCCTCTATCTGGGTGATTCTATCAAGCGCATAGACCAGATAAACAACTTCCGGTTTGTTTCCCTTAGCCTTGTTTCGTTCTGAATAATAAGGACTGCGGGCTATTACATACCAACGTCGGTTTACCACTTTCAAGTAATAAGGCTCTATTTCGAAACTGTTTGGCTCCGGCTTTCCGAACCCTTGATGAGTAATATAAAGCACTTTGTTTCGCCTCATGGCATCGGTAATGGCGGTAAGCCACAAATGACCGGAAGGAATATCCTCAAAAATGATTTTTCCTTCCAGCTTCTTATCCGCCTGTATTTGATTCAAGGTAGCATAAGAGTCTATCAACCAATTACGCAATCTATCGCTTTCCAAACGTTCAGGTTCATCGATACAATACCGATAACCATGTTTCGTATCACAATTAATATGAATATCAAAAATATCCCTGATAGCTTTACGATGATTATGAAAAGTACGCAATGGCAACTCGTCACCGTCCCCATAACTCAATCCGCTTTTTGCCATAACTCATTAATTTCTTCATAAGTCAGACTGGTATAACGACGAATGACATCCACAAGCCAAACATACCGGCCAAAAAGATTAGCTGCCATATTTGTTTGATTTTGAAATAACAGTACAAATATAGAGATTGACTATGAAAAAAAATGGCATACCACAGAATTAAATGATACCATGATAGAAAATATCTTGTCGATTCCTCCCATAGTATCATTAACCAGATTGTTATTCAATCACCGGACACTATTTTATAAGTCATCTCATTCTTTCGTATTCCAACTAATTTATCCCAAAGCCTGGAATTCTGAAGCGTATCAGAGGGTATCTTATCCAAATATTTTTCAAGAAACTCAAAAGAATAAATATGTTGCATATCATTAGAATAAAATGCATCAAATACATCACCAGTATAACGATTAATCAATTCATTCCAACCCCATTGATCTACAAACTTATCAATAAGCTCAAAACATAAATCAAGACTACGATTCCCGGACAATTCAGACCAGTCCCAGTAGTCCTTAAACTTTTCTATATTAGATACATTCAATAATATTGGATTTGATGTAGAAGATATCTTGGTCCAATCAAGTCGGTGCTTGAACTTGTCCAGCATAATAGGTGTCCAAAGAATTTCTACATTGCCCGATACCTCTTCCCAATTCACCTTATCCCTATACTTTTCAAGTTGTTTGCTCAGTCCACTGAAAACTCCTCGATAATTCTTTCCATACGGCATCATCCAGAATTTTTTCCAAAAATTCATTCGATAATCTTTTTACCACCATTACCCTTACTATTTTATTTTTTCAAAAATTACCGACGTCGTAAAATCCACGAACGGCCCTCGTTCACAGAATACTCCAATTTAGCTGAATGTGTGGGACAGATACGGATTACTTCTTCCCCTCGAACAATCGTCGTTGACATAATTTCTAAATTAAATCGGTTTATAATTTATTTTATATCGCAAATGTACGAGAGCACCTATGCCAAAAATTGTAAATGTCTTTAAAAAATAAAAGGACTTCAAATGAAGTCCTCATTTCTGTGATCCGCCTGGGTTATGAACCAAACGTTATTTCTTCCTCAATATCAGTACTTTCAGAAATTTTGGCTTTGTATCCGTCACGCTTTAGTCCTTAAAAACTGTCTGCTGTTGTCCGGTGTCTGTCTGCCAACATCTTGGGTTCAAATGTACGCATTATTTTTGAATTATGCAAGTGGTTGATTATGAATATATATAGTTCAAGTGCAAGGTGCAAGCGTATATATATACGCACTTGCACCTTGCACTGAAAAAAAATATGATGAAATTTGCTATCTCGAATATTGTTCGTATATTTGCGAACAATATTCGAGATATGGAAGAAAAGAAAGATTATACTGTTACGCAGGAACAGTTGGCAAGATTTGCCAAAGCATTGGGACATCCTGCCCGAATTGCTATTATGCACTTTTTGGCAAAGCAGAAAACGTGTTATTTTGGGGATATTCACGAAGAACTTCCCATTGCCAAAGCAACCGTATCACAGCACTTGAAAGAGTTGAAAGATGCAGGACTCATACAAGGAGAGGTTGAAACGCCTAAAGTGAAATACTGTATCAACCGAGAGAATTGGCAATTGGCTCGTGAACTCTTTAAAGAGTTTTTCGGGCAATGTATCTGTAAATCGGGGGAGTGTTGCTGATAATCCCCTTTTTTTAATATTTATGTTCGTTGTTTTGCGAATTACGTTTAATATAATAAATTTATAAATTATGGAAATTAAAGTATTAGGAACAGGCTGTGCAGGTTGTAAGGCTCTGTATGCAACGGTTGAACAAGTAGTAAAAGAATTAGCTTTGGAAGCGGTAATAACCAAAGAAGAAGATTTGATGAAGATTATGGAATACAATGTAATGACGCTTCCTGCTCTCGTTGTTGACGGTAAGGTTGTGGCAAAGGGCAAACTTTCTGCCAAAGAAGTAAAAGATGTATTAACCAAGTAAATCAGATTATGATGAAACGCTTTTTATTCCTTGCTATTGCTTGTTTGTTTTCTATTTGGGGAATGGCTCAGATTGCCGCAGATACCTATGTGGAAGTTCTTTATTTTCATGGGAAACAACGTTGTGTAACTTGCAAAGCCATTGAGAAATATACGAAAGAAGTGGTCAATGCAGATTTGGCAGAGTTGGTTAAAAATGGCAAACTACGTTTCAAAGAAGTAGATATTTCAACTCCCGAAGGCGAGAAGCTGGCAGAGAAATATCGTGTAAGTTGGTCTTCTCTTTATGTTAATAAATGGAAGAACGGTAAAGAAGAACGTAACGACATGACACGCTTTGGCTTTCAGAATGCCCGAAACAATACATCGGCTTTCAAGAAAGAATTAAAACAGAAAATCAATCAGTTGCTAAAATAAATACAGTCTTATGGAATACTTGCAAACATGGTTGGATAATAGTGAGATACCTATTATTACCGCTTTTCTGCTCGGTCTGTTGACTGCTGTAAGTCCTTGCCCATTGGCTACCAACATTACCGCTATTGGATTTATCAGTAAGGATATAAATAACCGTAACCGGATATTTACAAATGGTGTTTTATATACTTTAGGGCGTGTATTGGCTTATTCTGCATTAGGCGCGATACTTATCGCAATACTCCGAAAGGGTGCAGATATGTTTGCCATACAAAAAGGTATCAGCGAATGGGGGGAACTGCTGCTTGCTCCTGCTTTGATGTTGATAGGGCTGTTTATGCTATTCGGAGATAAATTGCAATTACCTAAGTTCGGATTTTCCGCTACTGAAAAGACAGAAAAACTAAAAGGCTCATGGGGTAGTTTGTTGCTGGGGATATTGTTTGCCATGGCATTTTGTCCGACCAGTGGTCTATTTTATTTTGGCATGCTTATTCCCATGTCAGCTATGGAAAGTGAGGGGTATTTGCTACCTGTCATTTTTGCATTGGCAACAGGGCTCCCAGTTATGCTTGTCGCTTGGATTTTGGCATACAGTGTAGCAGGGATAGGAAAGTTTTATAACCGTGTGCAGACTTTTCAGAAGTGGTTTAATAACATGGTAGCTATACTGTTTATTTTGGTTGGCATTTATTATGGATTGATAAATTGGGGTATAATATGAAAATTTTAATTTTATGTACAGGAAATAGCTGTCGCAGCCAAATGGCGCATGGTTTCCTGCAATCGTTTGATAAGAATATACAAGTGTATTCCGCTGGTACGCATCCGGCTGAGAAAGTTAATCCTTTGGCTGTTAAGACAATGGCAGAAGTTGGCATTGATATAAGTAAGCATATTCCTACCAATGTAACTGCTTATTTAAGTGATACATGGGATTATGTGATAACAGTATGCGGTAGTGCTAACGAAACGTGTCCGGCTTTTGAGGGCAATGTAGGGAAACGGTTGCATATTGGTTTTGATGACCCCTCGGAAGTAATAGGGACAACGGACTTCATCAGAAGCGAATTTGAAAGAGTGCGTAATGAAATCAAGAATGAATTTGCCAAGTTCTACATTACAGAGATAAAAAAACAAGAACTGCCTAAATGTGCTTGTAATCGCTAATTTTTTAGGTAATATGTTCGTATTATTACAAACAATAATAGGATTATGATACAAAGGTTTGCAGATTGGCTGGTGTATGACATCTTCGGTTTGGATGCTTCAACAGCTTTAGGAGAAGCTATAAACTTCTTCTTTTACGATACGATAAAGATTTTGATATTATTATTTTTTATCAGCGTGATAATGGGAATTATAAATGCTTATTTCCCGATAGAACGTTTGCGCAATTATTTGACCTCTCGTAAACTATATGGATTGCAATATTTCTTTGCAGCCTTATTTGGTGCTATTACCCCGTTCTGTTCCTGTTCTTCCATACCGCTGTTTATCGGGTTTGTGAAAGGGGGGATTCCTTTAGGGGTAACATTCGCCTATTTGATAACCTCGCCTTTGGTGAATGAGGTTGCTGTTGCCATGTTTATCGGCACTTTTGGGTTGCGTATTACTTCTATTTATGTGATTAGCGGTATTCTGTTAGGTATGGTAGGTGGATTTATTTTGGGCAAGATGAAATTGGAGCCTTATTTGAGTGATTGGGTAAAACAAATTCAGCAAAACTCAACTTCCGACTCCGGAACATGGGAAAAAGAGCATACTCCGTTCTTTAGACGATTGCCGATTATCATGCAAGAAGCATGGGGCATTGTCAAAGGTGTACTTCTGTATATCCTTATCGGCATCGGTATCGGTGCATTTATGCACGGCTATGTACCGGAAGGATTTTTTGAGCAGTATATGTCTAAGGATAATTGGTTTGCAGTTCCTTTATCAGTAGTGTTGGCAGTTCCAATGTATGCCAATGCTGCCGGAATAGTACCGGTAATTGAAGTTTTTGTAGCTAAGGGTATCCCCATAGGAACTGCGCTTGCTTTTATGATGGCAGTTGTTGGGCTGTCATTGCCCGAAGCTACGCTGTTGAAAAAAGTAATGACTTGGCGGCTGATAGGGATATTCTTTGGATTGATAACCTTATTTATTATTGTATTAGGTTATCTTTATAACATTATGTTATAGCGCAATATGTTGTGAGTATGGAATATGCAGCAATTAAAAGCTACGTTAGTAAATTACTCTTTCAGATACAGACCGAAATAAATATTTCTAATTCTGACGAATGTATAGGGATTGATAGGGCGTTACACATGATGCGTTTTATTAGACCTTTGTGTGATGAACTTAGGAAGCATACAGTAAATTATCAGTTTAGGGACGAGGCGGAAGAAATCTATTTCTTTAAAGAACTAAAGCCGGAAGTATTAAGTAAATATATGTACTACAACAAAATTTATGTTATAGAAAGTAAATTCCCAACAGGTAGTGATGTTGCGCAAAAAGAATATCTGTACAATGAACTAAATAGTTTAACATTCTATTTCAGTAGGAATTTGGACTTTTACCAGTATTACCGTTCTAAATCTACTTATTTGGATAGATACTATTTTACCCGAAATCAAAATGATTTACGAATATGTACAGACAGTTCCCATATTGATAAAGACCCTCTATATTCAACCGGATATGATTTTAAAGTGGCTAAAATTATTACTAACGAACTGTTGAAAATCTATTTGACTAACAGATTGCAGGAATTGGAGCGTATTGTACAGCGCAAAGCGGATAACGGACAGGTTGTAGAAAGTATTTTGCGTTGGACTGGCTCTAAAAGGGCGTTGGTAGAACTGATTTATGCTTTAGAAGCGAATGGGGATTTTAATAAAGGAACGGCTACTTTAAAAGAGATTGCAGGATATTTTGAAAATGTGTTCAGTATAGATATTGGTGATTTATATCATTCTTATTTGGAAATGCGAAGCCGTAAAATAAATAGAACTCGGTATTTGGAGACATTGCAAAAAAGTCTGCTCCGAAGAATGGATGAAAACGATACATGATGCGAGTTTTATTTTCTTTTCGCAAGTAATTATATTCTTGATAATAAATAAACCATTCAATATTGATTGAAATACTGAATGGTTTATTGTTTTCAATCAATCCAGTTTTCTTGAAATCTTGCTTTCAATCAATCAGGCTATCAATATTTCAATAAAACAAGATTGCAGAATTACAAAAATAAACTCATCGGTCGGGGAACGCCCAGCGGCAAGGGGCGGGACCACCCGTCCCGACGAGCGAAAAAATCTTTAGTTAGGAAATGTCTTTCTTTCATTGGCAACACGACTTTGGAGTGAATTTGCCCAAGGTGTTTTGCGGCACGGAAAACAGATTTGTGTGCCACAAATCACACCTTGCTGTTATCTGACGATAACACGATTTCAACGGCTGGCAGTACGATTTGGAACGTCCAGTTTTTGAGCCAACATTTCCATGTCGCCACTTACTTTCAAATCGGTAATCCTCGCATAAATTTGAGTAGTTCTGATGTTGGTATGACCTAAAATCTTAGATACAGTTTCAATGGGAACACCGTTTGCGAGCAGCACCGAAGTGGCGCACGAATGCCGGGCTACATGGTAGGTCAAGGTTTTTTCAATCCCGCAAATGGCTGCGATTTCTTTTAAGTAATCATTCATTTTCTGATTGCTGATAACTGGCAAAATCTTACCGTTTGGCAATTTGTCTCTGTACTTTTCCAATATGACTTTTGGTATATCCAGCAATCGGACAGTAGATGTAACATTTGTTTTATGTCTTTTCCGTATAATCCACAAATTACCGTCAAATCCGGTGCGAATGTCCTCCTGCCTTAACTCGCATACATCAATGTATGAAAGTGCCGTGTAACAACTGAAAATGAACAAATCACGTACCTGCTCCAACCGTTTAGAGCTAAACTCGTGGTTGTAAATGGTGGTAATTTCTTCCATAGTCAGGTAATCCCTATCGGTACGTTCAAACCTTACCCGATAACTCCCAAAAGGGTCGGCAGTCACTAAACCCGTATTCTTGGCAAAGTTTACTACCGTGCGAAAACGTTGTATGAACTTCATAGCCGTATTATGGCTGCACCCATAGTTATTCTTGATATACAACAGGAAATCTTCAATGAATACCACATTTATATCTTTAATGAGCATATCGGAAACGGAGTATTTAAACTTCATAAACTCCATAAGCCGTTTCTTTGTCAGTTCATAACGTGAATAGGTCTTGTCTGCGATATTCATTTTGACCTTTTGCAAATACTGCTCGTTGTGCTGTTTGAAGAACTCTATCAAAGTCCGTTCCCTTGCTATCTTACCTAAAAAAGCGTTCTTTACCAGTTCTGCGGTTACATATCCGTCTTGCGCCATTAACGCATGGTAATGTTGATGAACTGTGCTACGAATACTTTCCAGCATGGAATTGATGTGTACGGCTTCTGCGGTTCTGCCGGAAGCCTTGCCTAATTCCACGCTCCAGTGAGTCGGATTTATTTCCAGTTTGGTGTTAAACTGGGCTACAACTTGGTCGATAGTGATACGTGCGATAATCGGTGCATTACCGTTCTTCTTTACTGCATTTCGTTTGACGAAATAGAGTAGCTTAAAAGTACTTCTCATAATCTCTTTTTTTAGTTACAAACTTAAATTGATAAACTGAAAATGAGATATTTGCAGTACGGACAAATCAAGACAACAAACCGCCAATTTTGGACATTCCGTGACCTAAAATCTTAGAGGGTGGACAGGTCACGAATTGGTCACGAAAGTGTGTCTTTTTGTGACCTTTTCGTGTCTTAGGTCACAGACATTATACAAAGAAAAACTCCTACAATACCTTGATATTGTAGGAGTTGTACATTTACTGTCCATTTCTGTCCAGCGTTTCTGTGATCCGCCTGGGGCTCGAACCCAGGACCCCAACATTAAAAGTGTTGTGCTCTACCTGCTGAGCTAGCGAATCTCCTGTTATGTGTGCATCGATTTCTCAAATGCGTTGCAAAGGTAATACTTTATTTTATATCTGCAAACAATCAGAATACTTTTTTTAACCCAAATCCATAATGTATACTCTTTCAGTCTAACTATCAAAGACTTCTATTTCAAGAAAATTACTCAACAAAAAAAATCCATCTAAGATAGACCCAATCTTTAGCTTAAAAACTCTCGAAAAAGAACACCCCTTATAAAACTACCCCAAATGTTCCTCTTATCCCGCTGCTATATTTTTGCTTTTAGAAGCTATCATCTAAATTTTGCTCGGGTCAATTTTGAAAGTTTCTTTCGAGGATATTTTTTCGTTTTATGAGGAAGATAACAAGCTATCTGGCGTGTGAAAAAGAGGATAGAGACCGAAAGAAAACGCAAAAATGACCTGATAATATTTTTTTATTGGAAAAGTTAGACCAGTTCATAACAACATTAAAATTATATGTAAAATGAATTATCAGAATCACTCATTCTCCAATTCCAACACAGCAATAGCGAGCCGTATCTTTCCATAATCTATCTCTTCATTCAAAGCCTCATATATCGGTTTCAATTCTCCGGTATAATTTACATTTTTCAAAGCTCCGGCCACAGCCTCTATTTCATACACTGTCAGGAAACGATGCCATTCGGTAAACTTCTTTTCTTTAATAAGCCATGCAATATGGCTATACACTGTTACCGGTTTCAAATCCCTTGCCGATGCAATCTCCTCTATCGAATAATTCTGCATCAATAGCATTAAAGTTTCGGCATAAGTATCGCCTTTTTCTCTTTTCAAGCCCAGTTCTTTACGTAACAAACCAACAAACTCTTTCCCGTATTTACTTACCTTTGCCACTCCGATACCACTAATACGGGCAAAATCGAACAACGATACGGGTTTATGTATTACCAATTCTTGCAAAACTTTATCGGTAAAAATAATATATGCCGGTTTTCCCTCTTCTGCTGCCAACCGTGAACGCAACATACTAAGCGAATCAAATAATCTCTCATCCGGGCTACGCTCAACCATCGGAGTATCAACGGTTTTCTTCCCTTTCTTCTTATCTTTTCGTTCAGTTATCAATTCATTACTTACAAATGTCAACATGGCAATCTGCTCCCCTCTCAATACTTTCCACCCTGACGGGGTCACTTTTATACGATTGCCCTCATTATATAATAATTCGAAATATCCTAACTGCATCATCTGTAACAAATAACCTTGCCACTGACGAAACGAAAGGTCTTCCCCCGCTCCAAACGTTTTTATTCGGTCATATCCTTTCTCTAAAATTTCCGCTTTATGAGAACCCCTTAAAATATCAATCAATACTTGTACCGTAATCGACTCGCCAGTTCTTATACAAGCACTTAAAGCCTTTTGTACGAGGACAGAGCCGTCAAAACGTTGCGGTGGATTTTTACATATATCGCAATTGCCACAGTCCTTCTCAACTTCTTCTCCAAAATAATTTAAAAGTATGCGCCGCCTACATATCGGAGACTCTGCATACTCCTGCATTCGATGCAGCTTCTCCATATTCATCTGGCTCTGCCCGCTCTCCCGAGCAAACTTCGACAGCATCACCACATCACCCAACGAATAAAACAATAAAGTATCGCTTGGCATACCATCTCTCCCTGCACGCCCTATCTCTTGATAATAACACTCGATACTTTTAGGCATATTATAATGGATGACCCATCGTACATTGGATTTGTCAATACCCATACCGAATGCTATAGTAGCACATACTACTTGTACCTCATCATTTAAAAACGCAGCTTGCGCCTTCTCCCTTTGCTGAGCCGACAACCCGGCATGATATACCTCTGTCGTTATTCCCAATTGGGACAACTCTTGTGCCACCATTTCAGTATTACTTCTACTCAAACAATAGATAATACCGCTCTGTCGGGCATGTCTCTGTATAAACGAATATATTGCGGCCAGTTTCTGTTTCTTATTATATCCTCCTATGACATGTAAGCTCAAATTAGGGCGGTCAAAAGAGGAAATGAATATGCGAGGAGAATCAAGTCCTAATTGCGTTATAATATCATTCCGAGTCAATTTATCAGCTGTAGCAGTAAGTGCCATCATAGGAACGGTCGGGAAACGTTCCTTTAAAACTGACAATTTATTATATTCCGGCCTGAAGTCATGCCCCCATTGAGATATACAGTGAGCCTCATCAATAGCAAATAATGATATATCCAACGACGGCAACAAATAATCCAACTCACTCAATAGCCGTTCTGGAGATATGTACAACAAACGTATATCTCCCTGCCGAGCCTTCATCTTTATTACCAGCTCCTCATCCTCACTTTGTATACTGTTTAATGCCGCTGCTTGAATACCATTCTCAAGCAAAGCATCCACCTGGTCCTTCATCAAAGCCAACAACGGAGATACAACAACGACAAGCCCTTGGTTTATCAATGCCGGAATCTGAAAACAAATAGACTTGCCTCCCCCCGTAGGCATCAAGACCAGACAATCATGTCCTTCCTGAACAGCCTCTATTATCTCGGCCTGATACGGACGGAAAGTATCATAGCCAAAATATTTCCGTAATGCCTCCTGTGCACTGATGCATTTATCTGTCATTTATCAAATCTTCGTCCTATACATTCGTAATCAAAACCCAGTGAACGCAATTCTTCCACATCATATATATTACGGCCATCGACAATATAAGGATGATTCATCACCTTTTTCACTACATTCCAGGCCGGCAGTCTAAACTGTTTCCACTCAGTCACCAAAAACAAGCCATCAGCATCTAGAACAGCATCATACATATCCTTTGCATAATACACACATTCGTCTCCCAATATCCGTCTCCCCTCATCCATAGCTATAGGGTCATATGCTCTGACCTTGCATCCCGCCTCTATCAACGAGCGTATAAGTACTACGGAAGGAGCATCGCGCATATCGTCAGTTTCAGGCTTGAAAGAAAGCCCCCATATAGCAACAGTCTTTCCCTTCAAGTCTCCATTATAATATAATGAAAACTTACGGAACAAAAGCCCTTTCTGATATGCATTCACTTTCTCAACAGACCGAAGTATCTCCATATCCACCCCATATTCTGACGCAGTCTTTATCAAAGCCTTTACATCTTTCGGAAAACAAGAGCCTCCATAACCGCATCCTGCATACAAAAACTTTTTCCCAATACGCATATCAGAGCCGATTCCCGCCCTGACCATATTGACATCAGCCCCTACCGCCTCACACAGATTAGCGATACTATTCATAAAACTAATACGTGTCGCCAGCATGGCATTAGCTGCATATTTTGTCATTTCTGCTGAAGGCACATCCATAAATATAACACGAAAGTTATTCAGCATAAACGGCTTATACAATTTAGACAACAGCTTCCGAGCCTTCTCAGACTCTACCCCTACGACTACTCGGTCTGGTCTCATAAAATCAATCACGGCATTTCCTTCTTTCAGAAATTCCGGGTTAGACGCGACATCGAAATCTATATTCAAACCTCTATCATCCAACTCTTTCTGAATTGTAGAACGTACCAAAGCAGCGGTTCCTACCGGTACAGTACTTTTAGTAACGACCAGAACATATTTTTTCATACTTCTTCCAATAGTACGAGCTACTTCGAGCACATACTTCAAATCGGCACTGCCATCCTCATCGGGAGGCGTACCCACCGCTATAAATATAATATCGACATCATCGATACAAGACTCCAAATCAGTAGTAAACGAAAGGCGCCCATCGTTATGATTTTTCCGTACCAACTCTTCAAGGCCGGGTTCATAAATAGGAATCACCCCATTCTCCAATTTTTCAACCTTACTTTTATCAACATCTACACAAATCACATTCAAACCCATCTCAGCAAAACAAGTACCCGTAACCAGTCCTACATATCCAGTACCGACAATAGCAATCTTCATATTTACTAATTTTTTAAGGTTTCGGCCTTATCAGAAGGCATTCTTTTCCCCTTTAATAGCATTAAATACTGTAAGAAAGATAATCTTTATATCTAACCAGAAGTTCCAATTTTCAATATACCAAACGTCATACTCCACCCGTTTTTCCATCTGCCACAACTCTTTTGTTTCTCCACGATAACCATTCACCTGAGCCCAACCTGTCAAGCCAGGCTTCACCATGTGGCGAACCATATAACGGTCTATCATTTTAGAATAATCCTCTGTATGCTTTATCATGTGAGGTCTGGGACCTACAACCGACATGTCTCCCAAAAATACATTGATAAACTGAGGTAGCTCGTCCAGACTCGTTCTCCTCAGGAAACGCCCAAGTTTTGTCACTCGCGAATCCCCTTTCGTTGCCTGTACCGAATCCGATTCTTTATTTACCTTCATAGTCCGAAATTTATAACAAGTAAATTCCTTCCCTTTAAAGCCGGTACGTTTCTGCTTGAAAAATACAGGACCGGGAGACGACACCTTCACAGCCAGGCTTATAGGCAAAAGCCATAAAGGAAACAATACCAACATTACCGACGAAAACAATAAATCAAAGAAGCGTTTCAATAACCGTAAAATAGGATGCTCTAGTGACTCTTCCCTGATAGACAATACCGGAACTCCTCCTAACATCTGATAATGCATACGTTTAAATACATATCGGTTTATCTCCGGTACGATATAAAAACGTACCATATTCTGCTCCGAAAATTTCATCAATCGCAAAATTTTTTCATCTTGAGACCCTGGCAGCGCACAGTATAATTCGTCAACATCATTTTCCAGAACAAATTTCTCTACCTCACTTACCGTACCCAAATAAGAAGGTATAGACCTCTTCAACTTCTCATTATCATCAAAAAATCCAAGGAAACGATAACCATATCCCTCGTCACTTTTCAATGCATTATAAAGCATTATTCCGGTCCGGCCGGCACCCACAATAACTACACGTCTAAAATTGTAACCTTTTCTTCGATAATATTTCAAGAACTTACGGCTTATAATCCACCAAAGACACAAAAGAGCAAAAAACAGGCCAAAATAACGCAACAGAGTTATAGGAAGAATATCATCTCCCACCTTTAAGAAGGTGAGCAAAGACAAAAATATCACAAAATAAACGGCCACAGATCTCAAAGCAACTACAAGTACCCAGTCGATATGTATCATCCGATTATTATGGATGTTACTAAAAATATAAGCTACTGGCAAATAAGATATGTTTAATAACAGCCAAATAATTTTGGAACAAAAATCTTGCGAACTATCTGGAAATATAAACCATATCAGAAAAAAAGCCATATTGATACACAAGAAATCGATTACCGTAATCAATATCCGTATCAAATATCCATACCCGCCACCATTATTGTTTCTTATCATTAGCATAAATCCGGTTCATTAAAAAATACAAGACTTCAGTAAACCCGTAGTCTAATAACGAATAAAGTGACTATAAATTTTCTTGTTCTTTTTCTTCCGAATAAAGAACAATCCGATTGTTTAAACTCCTCGATGGAAACTTCAATGCTTAAAGCAACGACAACTTAAAGCATCTTGATAAAGATGTCTAAGTTGCCGTTACTCAATTATATTTTTTACAAATTCTCGTCGATCAATTCGATTTTCTGAATAATCAACTGCATCTGATCTTTCAATTGCTGCATTTTACGCTCCATTTCCTTGAGCATGCTGTTACCGCTTTTCGATGAGATATTCAAAAAGCCCATGTTATTTTCATAGGTGTGCAATTCAGCCTTCAAACGTTCATAATTATGCACCAGTTTTTCCCGTTCTCGATAAAGCTTATTCTGAGCCTGATCCGAAGAAGCCAACTGCTGCACGGTAGAAGTATAAGACATTAATCGGTTCCTATTCTCCTGCATATTCAACCGAGTAAAATGCTTATCCAACACGGATTGATATTCCTTATATATTTTATCCTTCTCCTTAAAAGGAACAAAACCTATTTTATTCCATTCTGCCATCAGTTCCCGAACTCGAGCCGTCGCCTCTGCAGTTTCCATATTCTCATCGATGGCATTCAATTTTGCAATTATCTCTTTTTTCTGGTTGAGATTCTCCAATTCCACCTGTCTTTGAGACGAAGTCTGCTTTGCTTTCTGCTCAAAGAAATAGTCACAAGCCGAAATAAACCGTTTCCAAACTGCATCAGAATATTTTTTGGCTACCGGCCCTATAGTCTTCCACTCTTTCTGTATCGCAATAAGCGTATCAGTCGTAGATTTCCATTCCGTACTCTCCTTCAAGGCCTCGGCTTTTTCACAAAGAGCCTTTTTCTTTTCCAGATTCCGGGCCATTTCATCCTTTACAGCCTTAAAATACTCGGCTTTCTTTCTGAAGAATTCATCACAGCTTTTACGAAAACGTTCAAATAACTGATTATTTACTTTGCGGGAAGCAAAACCTATCGTTTTCCACTGCTCCTGCAAAGCAATAATTTCTTTCGTTTTTTCATCCCATGCATTGAATGACTTCAAGTCATCGGTATTGATAGATTCGATTTCAACACATAATGCGGTCTTCGCCTCTTCATTTTTCTGCTCGCCTTCTTTCAATGACTCAAAATGTTGTTGATGACGTTTATTTATTACACTTGAGGCAGCCTTAAAACGATTCCACAACTCATCCCTGAGTTCTTTGGCCACTGGACCGATTCCTTTCCACTCTTCATGTAATGCTTGCAACGATTTGAAAGCTCCGATAATATCCTCATTCTCAGATAAAGCTTCCGCAGCTTCACATAAAGCAATCTTCTGATCCAAATTTTTCTTAAAATCGTAATCTCTCAGCTCTTTATTGATTTTCAACAAATCGTAAAAACGCTCAACATACAATTGATAACTTTTCCACAAATCATTGACCGCAGAAGCCGGGATATTCGTTATCTCCTTAAACGACTGTTGCAACTGCTGAAAATCATTATAACGCTTATTTATATTGTCCGAATCCTCAGTAAGAGCCTTTATCTCATCCAGGATTTCTTTTTTACGTACTAAATTAACTTCTTTTATCCGCTCCTGTTCCTCAGCAAAAGCAGCCTTTTTTTCTTTAAATGTATTCAATAAAGATTTTAGTATTTCTTCCAATTCATCCGCCTCCGGAGTGAATACTTCATCTTCAACATCCTTGTTTTCTTCAAATTGCTTACGGGCAGCTTCAATTTCCGCCTTACGCAATTTATAATAACTCTGTTTAAGAGAATCTATTTCATCTTTTACTTCATCAACAGGCCTTTGAACCAGCGATTTTATCTGATCTACAATTTCCTGTCGCGTCAATTTCACTTCAGGCTTAACATCGGAAGTCTCTCCCGCAACAGACTGTTCCGGAGCAGTTACCGGTACTTCGGGCTCCAGATTTTCGGTAGCAGGAAGATTTTCTTGGGAATCCATCATATTTTTTTCTTTTAAAAAAAGCTATTCACTTTAATTTTAGAGACAAAATAAAAAAAATATTTTGGCAATTCATATAAAATTACCTACTTTTTTATTGAAAAAATAAAAATCTTATTAACAAATACATTTTCTACTCCGTTATATATTCACACAGAATAGATTGCAAATAAGTTTTTCAGCAAATTAAAAAAGTATTCTATAATATATACTAAAAAATTTATTTCAATACCTCTACACAGCCAAAACCCAAATTGATTTTTTCACCCAGTCCGGTATTATAAATAAGCCGATGCAATGTTGGATGCAACGTCAAACGAAATTTATACATATAACCAATAATTTTTGTCTCGTCTGGTGTAAATCGTTTAATAAAAATGCCTTTCCGCTTGGGTGGTGTTATCAGTTCAAAACCAAATTGCAAATTATGCGGGAACTCCTTCCGATAGAAATATTCGTATTTTTCAAGAATAGTATCGAGCAATATATCCTGATATTCCGGAGAATCAGGCCCTATATATTCTATACTTCTATTAGGACGGACGTTTGCAAAAACAATAGGAGACAACGACAGATAATCCATTGTTTGCTTATAATCGGGATCCTCTATCTCCATTATTTCATCTACAACAAACTCAACCTTAGAATGCCGGTCACCTATCAACAAATCTTGTCCTAAAAATATCTGCTCTACCAGTTCCCTTGTTCCTCGGACAGGAAGAAAAGATATCCACAGCTGCACCCTACGAGCCAAAATACAAAGCCTGTCTACCTCGACCTTAATGCGAGGAATATAAAAATTAGAAATAGAAAAAAGCCTGTACCTTGAACTCAAATCCGATATAAATCCATTTTGCTGCAACCACTCAACATATAACCCCATATTATCGGTCAATTTTCGGTGTATACAAGACGATAATTCGTACTGATAACTCACTGGCAGCACATTTCCAAAACTCTCCGGTTTTACCGATAGTATTAATTTAAATCGCATATCCGCACATATTTGCAATAAAACTCAACTCTATTTAACTACTCTACACTTTTAATATATAGACTAAACTCACACTTAAAGCATATATCAATTCTATTTACACCACCAACTTACTACACAACTATAAACTCTCAAAAAAACGGAATGTGTTTTTCAGATTTATCCATAATAAACTTACTGTGCCCGGTAATACAAAGTAGAGCTATTCTCCTCTCTAAATACCTTTCGGGCTACCCGACACAGATCCTGAGGTGTAATATCCCAATATTTTTTTACCTCTTCGTTAATATCTTCCGCCTGGCCTATCAACTCATGATAAGCCAGATTTGTCGCTTTGTTCAAATAGTTTATATTTGAAAACAAATGATTCGACTCAAACTTATTAACGACCTTTTCCAGTTCTTGCTTTTCTATAGTTTCTTCCATCAAAGCCGATACTTCTCTTTTTATGGCTTCATCAGCATCTTCCATGGTTATACCTTTATTCAGTCGACCTGTCACCACAAAAAGACCGGCATCGATATCTCCCGTTATACTCGCATCGATATCCGAAAACATCTTCCTCTCCATTACCAGATGCCGATACAATCGTGACGACCGACCATTAGACAAAATATCAGATAACAAATCATACGAATGATATTCCTTATCAGTACGACGGCACATATGCCAAGCCTTTGTTATGGCATCTAATGGGACAGACCTGTAAACCTCCAGAAACCGGGATTCCTTTTGTTCCGGCTCCTCCGGCAAATTTCGGGCAGCAATATTCCTTTTAGGAATAGATCCAAACCACTTTTCTGTCAATCGGACTGCATCTTCAAATGAAATATTCCCCGCAATAGACAATATTGCGTTATTAGGAGCATAATGCTTATAAAAAAACGTCTTAACGTCTTCTAACGTGGCATTTTCTATATGGCTGATTTCTTTTCCTATGGTAGGCCAACGATACGGATGCACTTTATATGCCATAGGGCGTAAAAGCATATAAGTATCGCCATAAGGTTGATTCAAATTTCTCTGTTTAAATTCTTCACAAACAACTTGCTTTTGTACGGACAAGCTCTTTTCAGAAAAATTAAGCTCCAACATTCTATCCGACTCCAGCCAAAATGCAGTTTCCACATTTTGCCGGGGAACTACACTATAATAATTAGTAATATCGTTACTTGTCCAAGCATTGTTTTCCCCTCCGGCTTTCTGCAAAGGAGTGTCAAAATCCGGAATATTGACCGACCCTCCAAACATCAAATGCTCGAACAAATGGGCAAATCCGGTTTGTGAAGGCTCCTCATCTTTTGAGCCGACATCATATATGATATTTAAAGCCACCATTTGCGTACTATTATCAAAATGATGCAGCATCTTCAATCCATTCGGCAATAAATATCGACTTACCTCAATCACTTCTCTACAATTTTCAATGTCATTTTAATATCATCTTTGGGCCTGTCCGACCTATCGGTCGAGACCTTTTGTATTCTGTCTATCACATCAAGACCATCAACAACCTCCCCAAAGACCGTATATTCCCCATCGAGATGAGGCGCACCTCCTATCGTTGTATAAGCTTCACGCTGTTCCGCCGTCAACTGTACTGGTCCGCTTTCCTTCATCTCCAACTGGGTCTGAGCTATCAATTTTTCCTGTAACTCGTACAATCCCTCTTTATCCCGATTTTTACGCAACTGCATTACTTCCGCCCGATGCTCTCCCACCAAACGTTCGAATATTTTTTGCTCCTTTTGTTTCGTCATACGATTCTCCAAAGATGCAATCTGACCCGAAGAAATAACCGTACCCGTTACAATATAAAACTGAGAACCGGACGACTCCTTCTGCGGGTTTACCTCATCCCCAGTACGAGCAGCAGCCAAAGCTCCTTTTTTATGAAAATGTGCCGGATATACAATCTCTGCCGGTATCGTATATCCCATATCTCCAGTACCCAGTTGCTTCCCAGCCGGAGCATTTTTTGATGTCGGATCTCCACCCTGTATCATAAAATTTTCTATAACCCTATGAAACAATGTACCATTATAAGTCCCCTCTTTTACCAGTTTCAAAAAATTGTCCCTATGACGGGGTGTATCATCGTATAATTTAAGTGTTATATCACCAAATCGCGTCTCTATAACGACATACGTATCTTTCTCTTTATTTTGAGCTGTACAACTTGTCATAAAAAATATCAGTATAATAAAAAAAACAGTATAATATGATTTTATCATTTATTCAAATATTCAAACAATAATTATATGTGCAAAGATAATAAATCATAAATGAAAATAGAGCCCGCAAATAGCTTATTTTCCCTCATATCCATCTCAAAACCTAAATATCGGTCTTATGAAAATAACAATACCCGTCCTTACAACAAAAGACTGACTGCATATATACATTATTACCCTTTATTAACTACCTAATTACTCTGTTTACAATATTTTGGTTTAAAGATAATTATTTATCGCTGAACAAAAGCAAAAAGGCTGCATAATAACAAAATGCAACCTTTTTTCACACAAATATATTGAATCATCACTTATCCTTATCAGGTCCCACTACAATTAAAGCTTCCGATTCGGGACTCGTAGCATATTGTTTAAAGTTATCTGCATACTTTGAAGCAAGCTCTTTTGCCTTCTTTTCCCATTCCGCAACATCTTTATATGTATTTCTCGGGTCCAATATATTTTTATCTACTCCCGGCAACTCGACAGGTATAGTCAAGTTGAGTACAGGCAGATAATGTGTCGGAGTCTTATCTATATCACCTGACAAAATCGCATCGATAATAGCCCGAGTTGTTTTAATAGATATACGTTTTCCCGTTCCGTTCCAGCCCGTATTCACCAAATATGCTTTACAGTGATGATCTCTCATTTTCCGGGCCAATACTGCAGCATACATCATCGGATGTACTGTAAGAAATGCTTCGCCAAAGGCCGGAGAAAATGAAGGAACAGGTTCCGTAATACCTCGTTCAGTCCCAGCCAGTTTAGACGTATAGCCACTAATAAAATGATACTGAGCCTGCCTCTCATCCAAAATAGCCACAGGAGGCAACACTCCGTAAGCATCTGCCGACAAATATATAACTTTTGAAGCATGCCCGGCACGAGACGGTTCTACAATATTATCGATATGATAAATGGGATAACTCACCCGTGTATTCTCCGTAATCGAAGCATCAGCAAAATCTATACTTCCGTCCTTACGTACCACAACATTCTCCAATAAAGCATCACGGCGTATGGCATCCCATATTTCAGGTTCATTTTCTTTACTCAAATTGATAACTTTGGCATAGCATCCTCCTTCAAAATTAAATACACCATTATCATCCCAACCATGCTCGTCATCACCAATTAAAAGCCGTTTAGGGTCTGTCGACAAAGTTGTCTTCCCCGTTCCCGACAATCCGAAAAACAGTGCAACATCCCCATTAATACCTACATTGGCAGAACAATGCATCGATGCAATACCTTTCAACGGCAGATAATAGTTCATCATGCTGAACATCCCTTTTTTCATCTCACCACCATACCAAGTTCCACCGATAATCTGCATCCTTTCAGTCAGATTGAATACCACAAACACCTCAGAATTCAGCCCCTGCTCTTTCCACTTAGGATTAGTAACTTTCGAACCATTCATTACCACAAAATCAGGCTCCCCAAAATTTTTTAATTCTTCATCTGTAGGACGAATAAACATATTCTTCACAAAGTGAGCTTGCCAAGCCACTTCCATAATAAAACGAACTTTCAATCTCGTATCCTTATTCGCACCACAAAATGCATCGACTACATACAATCGGTCTTTATTAGAAAGTTCATTTATAACCAACTCTTTCAAATCATTCCATACTTCAGTAGTCATGGCACGATTAACCTTGCCGTCCCACCACACTGTACTTTCAGTCTTTGCGTCCTTAACAATATACTTATCTTTAGGAGAGCGCCCCGTAAACTTCCCGGTTTTCACTGCCACTGCACCCGTATTGGTAACCACTGCCTCATCAAAACCACTCAAAGACGGGTCTATCTCATATTTGAACAAATCATCATACGACGGATTATAAACAATCTCCTTCACCCCACGAATGCCATAACGGCCTAAATCTATCTGTACCATATTGAAATATTAATTATACATTTTACCATACCATCTTAAAACACTCGGCAGATACATTTGTTTATCACATCAATGGTAATAAAACTAAAAAGCAACATCCAAGAATCTGTTTAAATATCATCCAAGCCGATTTCAAAATTTATTTTGAAGAAGTTTTCATGTTTTTATAAGGATAATAACAGGCTATTTGACAAATGAAAACAAATACCCCCCAAGAAAATGCAAAGTAGACCAAACTTGAATCTACCTTATATTGGAAAATTCAAGCAAGTTTTAAAACATTTAATATAGAAAATGATATAAACAAATTAGTAATTAAGCTACAAATAATGTATTTTTAGGACGTTATTTTCAATCCGGTTAGGAAAAACAAAAAACGATTTTTCATATAATCATACAAATTCTAAAAATTGTCTTATTGTTTCGGGGTCAGCTATCAAAAAAAATATTTTTATAAAACTTAAATCATGAAAAATAAAGTATTAAGTCTACTTACGGCTTCACTGCTATTTACATCAGTCATAGCACAGCAAGCCTACGAACCAACTCAAGAAAATCTGAAAACCAGAAAAGAATTTCAAGATGACAAGTTTGGAATCTTTATTCACTATGGTATATACAGTATGCTGGGTGACGGAGAATGGGTTCTGCATACATGGAATCTTAAACATAAAGAATATGCCAAACTTGCAGGAGGATTTTGTCCTTCAAAATTCAACGCTGCCGAGTGGGGTGCAGCCATCAAAGCCTCGGGAGCAAAATATATATGCTTCACTACACGTCATCACGACGGGTTTTCAATGTTCGATAGCCAATATAGTAACTACAATATAGTGAAATCTACCCCATTCAATCGGGATATTGTAAAAGAGTTGACGGACGAATGCCACAAACAAAATATTAAAGTACATTTCTATTATTCCCACCTCGATTGGGGACGAGACGATTATCCATTAGGAAGGACTGGGAGGAATACAGGACGCAAATTACAGGAGAACTGGGACAGCTACTATCGTTTCATGAATAACCAATTGACCGAATTACTAACACATTACGGACCAGTCAGAGCCATCTGGTTTGACGGTTGGTGGGATCAAGACCAAAAAAGCGGTTTTGATTGGCACCTGCCCCAACAATATGAAATGATACATAAACTCCAGCCCGCATGTCTCATTGGAAATAATCACCATCAACTTCCCTACCCCGGAGAAGATATCCAAATTTTTGAGAGAGACCTGCCAGGAGAAAATACCTTCGGTCTCTCAGGGCAAGCTATCGGACATCTACCTCTCGAAACCTGCGAAACCATGAATACATCTTGGGGATATAAAATCACCGACAACAACTACAAGTCTACAGAGGCTCTCATCCGCCTTTTAGTAAAAGCTGCCGGAAAAGATGCCAATCTACTCCTAAACATAGGGCCACAACCTGACGGCTGCATACCGGACACCTCGATAGAAAGACTAAAAAATATAGGTAAATGGCTGGAAAAAAATGGGGAAACAATCTACGGTACCCGTGGAGGAGTCGTACCGCCAAGAGATTGGGGTGTCACTACACAAAAAGATAACAAAATATACGTACATATACTCGACTGGAAAGATAAAGGTCTTTTCTTACCGATAACAGATATAAAAATAAAAAAAGCTTGTTTATTCAAAAACAAAGAAAATATTTCATTTTCACAAAACAAGCAAGGATTATTTTTACAATTACCGGAAGTTCCCACCGGAGTAGATTATATCGTAGAATTGCAACGGTAAGCCTAATTTATTAAATAACCGGATAAAAATTTTTATTCGAGAAAATACAGTAAAGAAATATTTATCCGGTTATCATCAAGTCTTACTTCATAATGACTACCCGTAAAATATGCGGAGTACGTATGCCCGGTTTTACCTCTCCACTGACGATATACTGCACATCTCCATCCGAGACCATACTTGTTGTCACTCCTATCGGATAAGGACTCTCTCCTATCTCTTCTATCGTATTTTTTCGCAAATCATACTTCAGAACTTTTCGGGAAAATCCCGGATGTGAAACACTTCCGGGTATGATACTTTCCACTCCGCCATAAAACAAGATATTATCTTCTTTATACGAAATCCCATTGCCGGCCATCACCGGAAAAGTGCCCTCCAATACACTCCAATTTTGAGTCTCCGGGTCATAACAATATCCCTCAGTATGCACTTCCAAACCTTTGCCTTCACCGAAACTGCGACCACCGAATAGATAGAGCTTTTCGTCATGTGGTACGCAAACACTATAGGCGAGTGTGGGCCCCGGCCAGCTCGGTAAAGCTTTCCAACCGTCGGATGGACGGGACATGTCCATTACAAAAAAGTGATGGCTAGATTGTTCTGGGCTCA
This sequence comes from Coprobacter secundus subsp. similis, assembly GCF_015097275.1. Lineage (GTDB taxonomy): Bacteria > Bacteroidota > Bacteroidia > Bacteroidales > Coprobacteraceae > Coprobacter > Coprobacter secundus. The sequence goes on along the minus strand of NZ_AP023322.1, from coordinate 3,965,773 downwards.
TACTTTCCTGTCCACCTGTCAAATAGATTTTCCCTTTTATCTGCCCCCCAGATAAATTCGATAATGGAACCGGCAACGAGGGATAATAGTCTTTGTTTATCTTTAACTTGCCTCCTCGCTCTGTGATTAGGAATACGTCTTTATAACAACTGTCGGCATTGTTTCCTCCGATGCAAAGTACTCCATCTTTTACCTGAAGGGAAAGACCGTAAGCCAAGGGCTTTTCTAAAAAGTCTTCGTAGACTTCCCATCGTCCCGTTACCTTGTCATAGCTGTAAAGGGTACTCCACCAGACTTTATGCCCACCATCCCATGGGTATTGTTCTGGGAAATTGGCCCCACCTGCTATAACCAATCGGTTACCGACAAGGCCACAGTAAGCTCCGGCCAGACCCTTGTTGGGAAACATCCCCGAGCTAGGGGGTAAAATCAACTCGTTATTCCAGTATAGCTCTATATTACCTCTGTCGTCTTTTCTTGAACAACTGTAATACAACATCGGTAATACTACTAATATCCAAAATCCATATTTCTTATTCAACACCATTTTTATGATTTAGTTAACACAAAAAGCTATATTTATGCAAATAACTCTTTTCAGTCCTTAAAGTTACAATAATAAAAAACAAAAAAGAAAATGCATCACAAAAACCTGTCAAAACAACCTTTGTAACACATTTTCTTTCTTATACGAATCGAGTCAGTATAGTAAAACTATCCCTTTAGAATCTGACAATCATAAATAAAATCTTATTAATCAATCGGATTACAAGCAAATACCATCCCGAAATTACCCGCAGCATGACTACCGGTAAAAGTAAGCTCATAACCATCTATTGTCTTTGTATACATACCTTCAGCATTCGGATTCACTGTAAATCCCGCTGCAGCCAATTTAGAATAATATCCCGTAGCCATGGATGCATCACACTTATAATCAAAAAATCCAACGCTTTCCATGCCAAAAGTCTCGTTATACTGATGGAATTCGATATCTCCATCATACTTGGGGAAATTACCCATAAAAGGATGTTCTCCGACCAATTTTTCCCAAGTCATCCCAGTTGTAATTTCAATACCATCCTTTCCATCTTTATCATCATCGTCCTTAGAACAACCGACCGATACAAATGAAAACATTGCAATACAAAAGATTGCTGTAATTAACTTTTTCATAATTTATTATTTTTTATATATATTTGGTTAGAAACGAAATGAAAGACCTGCAGAAGCATAACCGATATCCCGGCCACCCTCAACATAAACTCCGACACTCCTACAAAAGTAATAACGCAAACCAGCCGTGGCAATAACTCCGACATTCGTATTCATCTTACTCTCTGAAATCATCTTTTCCCCACTTTCCTGATCTGTCGTCCGATTGCCGGTAACTCCCAAATCAATCATTACACGGGCATAAGCTTCAAAATTCCGACAAAGTGTCAGATGCCAACTCAACCCTGCACAAATATCAAACCTGTTACTGGATGTTTCCTTTGTCTTAAGACCATAACCATTATCCCATTGCCAATTATACCCATACTTGCTATAAGTAGCTCCAAACAGATAACCGATGCTTCCCAACTTACTAAAATCCATAAAACAGATATCGGTATAAATACTTATCGGTGGAATATACATCTTATAACCCGTACCATCATGTTTGATATTTCGTGACCAAGGGGCAATAGCCGGAGACACCCCCAGTTGTATAGTTCTCATATACTGAGGAAATACAACCTCATTTTTCATTCTCTTCCAAGATGACGACTTAGCACCACTGACAACTGTAATAGTCTCCTGTACTCCCTGTTGGTCTACTTTCATTTTTCCGGAAATTCTTTTCACCGGCACACTCCCATACTCTGTATCCCAAGCTTTTACAATTGTCATCATTCCCGTAAGCTCTTTTGCTTTTATACGTGTCGCAAATTCCTGATAATCATAAATTTTACTAAAATAATATGCCATTTGCTTTCTATTTGCTCCCTGCGCACCGAGAACATAAGGGCCGGAAACATATTCACTGGATACCCAAATAGCAATATCCTTATCTATACTGAAAAAATAACTTATGCTCTGTCGAACCGTCGTTATATTATTTACACGCTCTTGAGTGATAAAAAATGCAGAATAGACATCAATACCCCGTCCTTCATACTCTGCCCTGACCCAACGGATTTTCGGACCTCCGGCCATAAACCCCATTCCCTTGCACTTGCGCTTCACATATTTAAGGCTATCCATAACGACCAACGAATCAATATCTTCGCTGATATACCTAATCCTTTCTCCATTCGGGGTCTCACTTACTTCAAAAAAGGTCGGATCATTCACTATTGCCGACCTTAAATACCCCTTTATGACCATCCCTTTCGAATTATCATTCGCATTTGCAACTTTATTCAGATACAATATTACAGACACAGCCTCTTCCTTTTCCTTCTTCTTTCTGGCTGCCACTTCCGGCACAAAGAACGATGCAGTAAACGTTATCAGTAGCAATTTGACCAATAAACTTTTGTCCATATTCAATTTTTTTTAACTATACTCCGAGTTACCATTTACTACAACACACCCTATATGGCAAGATTAAGATTCGACAACTTATTTCAAATTTTCACCACACTATCTATCGCTAAAGAATATCAAAATATAATATATGTTAAGTTTTTTCTGGTAACTAATAACTCCAACAAATTTTATACAAAGAAACATATTTTTCCGATAAATTTTGTTACTAATTGCCTTTCTACTATATTTAAACTATATAAAATCTCATTTTCTCTTCAAAAATACTCACTTCAAATTGCTCCTCCATACAGAAATAAATGGCTCGACAGGTTTTGGACATTATCTGTCCGAAACCTGCCGAGCCGAAAACAATAACAAAAATAAAATTTGTTTCTATCTATGTTATTCAGAAAATATTACCAAGAAACATTATTCCTCTTCTGCCTCTTTCATATTATGGAAAACATTCTGAACATCCTCATCATCTTCAAACTTCTCAAGCAACTTTTCGATGGAAGCACGCTGTTCTTCTGTCACATCTTTTGTATCGTTCGGAATACGTTCAAACTCAGCACTTTCTATCTCAAAGCCATTTTCCTCAAGATACTTTTGTATATTACTGAACGATTCAAACTCACCGTACAATACAATTTCCTCTCCATCAGCCTCAAGTTCATCTACTCCATAGTCTATAAGTTCCAGTTCAAGATCTTCCAGAGAAACACCCTCTTTTGCTTTAATCTTGAACACACTTTTATGGTCAAAAAGGAATGATAAACTTCCACTGGTTCCCAGTGAACCTCCGAATTTATTGAAATAACTGCGCACATTTGCTACTGTACGGGTAGGATTATCAGTAGCAGTCTCGACAACGATAGCTATACCGAAAGGCCCATATCCCTCATAAACAATTTCCTTATAATCTCCCTCATCTTTTGAAGTAGCCTTTTTTATAGCCCGTTCTACATTTTCTTTAGGCATATTAGCCGCCTTGGCATTTTGCATAAGAACACGCAGACGCGGATTAGCATCGGGATCGGGGCCACTGGCCTTTACGGCAATCGAAATTTCTTTTCCTAATTTTGTAAATGTACGCGCCATATTTCCCCAGCGCTTCAACTTTCTGGCTTTACGATATTCAAACGCTCTTCCCATTGTTATATTCTTATTTCTATTTTGTTATAAATTAATTATCTGAGTTTTGCATTAAGCTTCTGTTGCAAATTATTGATAATACGACTCATAATAGAGTCTATTTGCTTATCATTCAAAGTTTTATTCTCATCTTGCAATATAAATGTCACGGCATACGACTTCTTACCCGCTTCCAAATTTTTACCTTCATAGACATCGAAAAGATATACTTCTTTCAAGAGTTTCCGTTCCGTTTCATAAGCCACTTTCTCAATCTCTACAAATGGTACAGATGCATCTACCAATAATGCTAAATCTCGTTTCACGGGCTGGAATTTAGGTATATCTGTATATAATACCTTATTATGAGCCGCTTCTTTCATCAACAATGTCCAATTGAGTTCTGCATAGAAAACATCATTATCTATATCAAAACCTTTCAATACCTTTTTCGCTACAATACCTATTACGGCTATTTGTTTACCATCACGAGTAGCAATATTCAAGGCTGCCGAAAACAAGTCTGTAGACACTTGAGTATATTGCAATCTGCCGAAATTTATGCCTAAACGGATAAATATATTTTCGACATAAGCCTTCAATTCATACACACTCGATTTTTCGTCAGGGTGTGCCCAACTACCCGATACTCGATTCCCGGTAACCCACAATCCCAGATGCTGTGTTTCTGAATAAGGAGCCAATACACCTTTTTCCACACTGGCTGCAGGATTGAAATAATAACAATTTCCGAATTCATAGAACTTCAAATCGGGGCGACGACGATTCACATTATAGGCAACACTCTCAAGCCCTCCGAAAAGTAGAGTCTGTCGTAATACATTCAAGTCGTTACTCAATGGATTCAAAAGTCTTACACAATGAGACTCTGGATATGTCTCAAGCGATGCATAATATGCCGAACGTGTAAGCGAATTATTCATAATCTCATTGAACCCACAACCGGTAAGCTGCTCAGCTACCAAATTTTGCAACTGATGGCTGGTATCCGTAGAAGTTTTATACGAAAGATTCGAATGGACATTATCAGTAAATTCAACATTATTATATCCGTAAATCCGTAAAATGTCCTCTATCACGTCAACATCACGCTGCACATCTACCCGATAAGTAGGAACGCTCAACGAAAGGCAACCATCTCTTTCATCCAAAATTTCTATTTCAAGGCTCTCTAAGATGCTTTTTACTATATCGGCCGGTATCACTTTACCTACCAAACTATTTATACGCTCATAAGCAAGCTCTACCTTGAAATTTTCTATTTTCTGAGGATAAATATCAACTATATTGCCCGTAATTTCTCCACCGGCCAGCTCTTTTACCAACAATGCAGCCCGTTTGAGTACATATACAAGATTATTAGGATCGGCTCCACGCTCATAACGGAATGACGAGTCTGTATTGAGTCCATGGCGACGTGCTGTCTTACGCACCCATGTCGGATTGAAATAGGCCGATTCGAGGAATATATCAGTCGTCTTGTCGGTCACACCCGAATCAAGACCGCCAAATACTCCGGCAATACACATACCCTCGCTCTCATTACATATCATCAGGTCCCTATCCGAAAGCGTACGCTCCGTTTCATCAAGAGTTACAAATTTCGTTCCCTCAGGCAATGTTTTTACAATGACTTTGCCTCCCTTGATTTTATTCAAGTCAAAGCAATGCAATGGTTGTCCGGTTTCGTGCAATACGTAATTAGTAATATCTACAACATTATTAATCGGACGTAAACCTATGGCATGCAAACGCTGTTGCAACCATTCAGGACTTTCGGAGATTTTCACATTACGTATAGTCAAACCACAATATCTCGGACATGCTTCCGTATTCTGTACCTCGACCTTTATAGCATCCCCCGACAGATTATCTATTTTGAATCCATCTACCAAAGGTTTTCTCAAATCAGGAGTATATCCATTCCGAACCAGATATGCAGCCAAATCTCGCGCCACACCATAATGCGATGCAGCATCGACACGATTCGGTGTAATATCTACTTCGAGTACATAATCACTCTTTATGTTATAATAATCCTTTGCCAACGTCCCCGGAACAGCCGTCTCTGGCAATACGATAATACCATCATGGCTTTCACCGATACCTATTTCATCCTCGGCACAAATCATTCCGAATGATTCTTCTCCCCGTATTTTAGACTTCTTTATTGTAAAACTTGTATCACCGTCATACAACACCGTACCCACTGTAGCGACAACAACATGTTGTCCGGATGCTACATTCGGAGCTCCACACACAATTTGCACCGGTTCTCCATTACCTAAGTCGACCGTTGTAATATGCAAATGGTCCGAATTGGGATGTTCACGACACGTCAAGACCTTCCCTATAACCAATCCTTCAAGACCGCCTTTTACCGTTTGTACTTCCTCGATGCCACCTGTTTCAAGCCCAATCGATGTCAAAGCTGCCGATACTTCCTCGGGAGTTAATGTCAGATTCAGATAATCTTTTAGCCAATTATACGAAATATTCATATTTGTATGTTTATTTTTTCATGCTCATCCGGGTAGTGGTTAATTCCTGTCTGAAAACAGAAATCCCCAATCCGGCAAGTATTTTATGATTACGCACTTAAGGAATGCAAATTTAATAAGATTATTTTTAAACTGCCTATTCCGCCTCAAATAAAATCTCAGACAATACGCATGAGCACCTGATTTTGATTCTTCTTCGAGACGATACCGGGTAACTTCACTTTTCCCTCACCAAACGTTGGAACGAAGCAGGAATCGGTGTCTCAAAAAACATATCACGCCGAGTTATGGGATGCACAAAACGCAATCGGGAGGCATGCAGTGCCAAACGTCCCAAAGGATTACACCGAGAACCGTATTTCCGGTCACCGATAATGCTATGCCCCAAATCTTTCATATGCACTCTAATTTGATTTTTACGGCCGGTAGCCAGTTTCAATTCCACAAGTGAAAAATTTTTATTCGCCTGCAATACTTTATAGCGAGTAAGGGCATATTGTCCACCTTCCGACTCATCCGGAGTGGAATATACTTCGAATGCCGAATTTTCACAAAGATACGAAGATACCTCTCCCTCTTCTTTCTCAAGTTGCCCCTCAACTACAGCCACATAACGACGGTCGAGTACCATTTCATTCCATGACCGTTGCATAGTTTCCTGTATTCCCTGTTTTTTAGCAAACATCATCAGTCCAGACGTGTCACGGTCAAGGCGATGCAATACAAACAACCGATTCGAGGGGTCTGTTTCTTTCACATAATCGCTCAAGATACGATAAGCCGTCTTAGTCTTTACCCGGTCTGTGGAGACCGAAAGCAAACCATAGCCTTTGTCGACAACCAACACGAATTCATCTTCATAGACAATACGCAAACGGCTATGATTGAACTCCTTAAAACCTTTCAGAAAATTTATTTTTATTTCATCACCAATATGTACAGGTACATCGTATTTTGTAGTAGGACTATTATTTACAGCGACCTGACGATGTGTCAGCAAAGACTTTACACTGGTACGACTTTGGTCTTTGAACATGGTAAGCAAATAATTCAATAAAGTATCATCCGCTTGTACACGATAAGTCTTTATAGAGTCCCTGAACCGTTCAGCCCGGGATTTATGTTTGTGAGGTTGTCTCATTTTTAATTATGATTATTTAAAAAACTTACAAATATAAGCATAAAGAAACGACTACCACGTATTATCAATGAAATAATTACGACAGGAAGACTCATAGACGAAAGCCAAAACCCAATAACCCAAACACAACTTATAAAGACTGAACGAAAATTCAAATATTACATATTTCCCATATCCTCTTTGGAATTAGACAAAAGGCAAAAAAACGGTCATATTTCCCCAAAATCACTTATTATCTTTTATCTCTTCAAAATCAACATACTCCCCATCGTTCTGGTCGAAGATTTTTTTCTTCTTTTTGCCATACGTATACCATTTGGTCGAAGACTGACGGCCGCCATCCCCATAACTTTTTTTGGAAGCCCCGTTCGCTCTATTCTGCGACGGTCTGAAAAAGAGACGGGCAATCACCCCTAATAGCCCTAAAGCAGACAGGACAATAACAAAAAAAATAAAAAAGATTATAGTTAATATCACACTCATAATATTCGGAATATATAGTTACACTTACCTATTTAAAAACAAAAACTATACCAACTTTGTTTAATGTCCTTTCCTAAGTATCGAGAGTATAAGATATAGACCGATAGTAGCTGCGAGCCCGCTCACCCCGAAAACGACTATCAGCACGACTGCACCGGCAATCAAAAGATACCGGATATAATTATCTTTAAACGAAAGATTTTTAAACTTCAACGAAAACATTGGGATTTCAGATACCAACAATCCTGAAAAAACAATTACCAAAACGATAATAATGTAAGGATTGATATTATGCTGGAGAGAATAAAAACATGTTCCTATCCAAAACAAGGCATTCGCCGGTACAGGCAATCCGATAAACGACGTCGTCTGGCGAGTATCGATATTGAATTTTGCCAGCCTCAGCCCCGAAAACACAGCTATAAGAAACGCTGTATATGGTAAATAATCAGCTAAGAAACCGGTAGCCCAGAAAGTACTCAACTTAAGATAGCTGAATACCAACAACGCCGGAGCCATACCGAAACTTATAAGATCGGCCAGTGAGTCGAGCTCCTTACCCAATGGAGAATAAGCCTTCAACAAACGTGCCAACATACCATCCAGAAAATCAAATATTGCAGCAAGTGCAATAAACACAGCAGCCGTCTCAAATTCGGCATTGAAAGCAGCAACAGATGCAATACATCCTGAAAATAAATTCAGACACGTTACCGAATTGGGTATGTTTTTTACAATCACATTCATCCTTTTTACTCTCTTTTTCAGCTCTTGCACTCCACGTTCTTCAACCCCTCAAACGGGCTATTTGTGTCATATTCCCGACTGTCTTATCATCGAGTTTCACCAATATCTCTGCATCCAAAGGCAAAAAGACATCTACTCTCGAACCGAACTTGATAAATCCCATATGCTCATCGATATGACACTCATCTCCCGGCTCGGCATAGGTGACAATACGCCGTGCCATAGCTCCGGCAATCTGTCTCATAAGTATATCTTGACCATTTTCAGCCTTAATTACCACAGTAGACCGCTCATTCTCCGTACTTGATTTAGGCAAATAAGCTGCCATAAAACGCCCATTTTGATGACTTACATGCGTCACCGTTCCATTTACCGGAAACCAATTGGCATGCACATTGAATATGGTCATGAAAATAGAAACCTGAATACGTTTCTCATGTAAGTATTCATTCTCCATGACTTCTTCTACTGCAACAATAGTCCCATCGGCAGGAGCCACAATCACATTCCGGGTATCACCGACAAAATGACGACGGGGCGAACGGAAAAAATTGAGCACTAACAGATAAAATATTACCGAAATCGTCAATAATGATATGGACACAAAATGGTTATGAAAAAAGACATATATCGAGCCATTAACAACAGCCAAGCCTAATATCAAAAAAAACAGTATATTTCTCCCTTCCCGGTGTATCTTCATTCTCATGGATGTGTACATAATTTTTATTAACGGACAAAAATAATGTCTTTTTATCGAAAGACAAAGCTTCTGTTTCGTTTTCTTGCATTATATCTTCTTTTTTTGAACATGAACTATCTTGAACGTTCTACCTGCATACAAGCCGGATAAGCCTCCAGTATTCAATAAACTTCATATAAACGAAAAGGAGAACTCCGTTAGAAGCCCTCCTTTCTTGATATATTATGCAACTTTATTATTGTACTCGTTTGAAGTGATAACGCAACGGATAATAAATCATAGCGGGTTCATCTTCTGTAGCGAAATCTTTCATTCCGTTATACTCTTCAACCAAGAAATCTGTCGGTTCATACGAATAGACGATAACCTCAAGTACTTCTTCGTTATTATCATCTTTAATGACGGCAAACGCTACCCGAGAATCCTTTATCGTTGAGCTTTGAGCTGAAAAATTAGCATTGATATTATTTAATACGAATACAAAGCCGGTTCTCTTCAATAAATAATCTTCCGGGAAACGGAAAATCTGCTCCTGAATATATTTCATTTCGCTATTCCCTACAAAATAGTTTTTCAAGTCACTTTTCATATTTACTTCCAGACCTCCATCACTGATTGTAAGCTGGTCTTCAGAAGACACCGAAGGAAATTTGCTCAAGTCATACGACAATCCCCAATAATCTTTATTGCTACTTTCCCAAGTACAAGAACCCCAGGTTCCCTTCAGTACTTCAATGGCTTCTCCTACGATTTTGATAGTAAGAGAAGCATTATCTCCCAAGAAAAATTTATCAGAAGGCTTCTTTACTGTCAACACGATTTCATCTTTGCCTTCTTCTTTCTTAATAAAATTCAGCTTCAAAGAGCCTTGAGACTTACCACTGGGGACTGTTATGGATTTCTCACCGGCAAAAGAAAAATGAGTTCCCTCTACTGCCGTAGACTTTTCTACATCCACCTCTACCGGAAATACCAAATCCTTTGGTGCGGAATACTGCGCCAAATCAGCTCTTTTATACAAAGAAATCTCTGCCGATGCAGTCTGGAACATTGTTGCATTCCGGTTTGTAAAAGAATAAATGACATCTTCCGTCACGTCTACATCCGTGTCAATAGAATTATCTTCATCATCATCCGATGAACAAGCCGCAAAGCCTAATGTCAGGAACGCAGCCAAAGCATACACATACTTTTTCATGTCGTTTGTTTTTTAGTTAATTAATAATTATCGGTTATAGAAATTCTATTCGAATTGTTTGTACTCATCCCTTATAGCATCAACTATGGCTCGTTCCTCACTATTCATTTCATATATGGGGAACACCAGTTTTGCCGTTGACGAACCCTCAATACGGGGAGGCATTTCATCATACGACTCGCACGCTGTAAACAGGCTCAACGCAACGAAAAAAAAGCAACCTGCCCATAACATATTTTTCAGCTTCATACTTCGCATTTTCATATTCTACGCTATTTTACCTAATAATAAATTCGTCATACCCCTCATTCTGTTGTAAACCGGGAACAATATCCACATCCGTGAGAGGTATCGGATAAGTGTACATAAACTTACGGGTCACAAATTTCTGCCCTTGCTCGGGAACCCAAAACTCAGGACTCCCGTTTCGCTTCAATTCAAAAAAGCGATCTCCTTCCATAAAAAGTTCTTTTCTCCTTTCTGTCAAGATAAGAGACATCAATCGAGTAAGAGACGCTCCGGTAACATCCACCGTAATCAGGTCAGTACCTTCTACCGGCTCCGGCAATTGGTCCATAGTCAAAGGAACATAATCTTTTATCCGGTTACTCCGCAAAGTATTGATATCATCCAGAGCCAGCCCCTGCTCTCCCATATGATAATAACTCTCGGCACGAATCAGTAACATTTCGGCACTGCGCATACCCGAAAAAATAAATTTCTTTGTAATCCTTTTTACAGTGAAATTCATTTCATACCGAATATCGTTAGCCTTTTCTTCATCACTAAACGTATCTATAAATCGCTTGCTCACCGGACGGGCCGTTATAGCCTTATACGTCCCCACACCCTCTGATTCCGTATTGGAAGACGATATTGTCTCCGATTTGATAAGCATGTTTCCTTTCAAACTATACGCCGGAGTCATCATCTCTTTATAACCGTCTCTGTCGAGCAACGGATATGCAGCCATCACCTGAGTAGCAAAATCGGCCGCTTTGTCCCATTGCCGGGTCCAGAAATAGAATCGGGCCAGATAACCTTTCACTACGGGAGCCGTAAAACGATAAATATCATCCTGCACATTATACGACAAGGCTTTTTTCAAATCATCTTCAATAAAGTCTATTGTCTTTTTCAAGGAGCTACGCACCGGCCAATTCTCCATATCAAACGTCGTAACGATTTGCAGACCCAACTGGTCGCTTTTATTGGGATCATACACTTCACAGAACCGCCGCAACAACTCATAATAGCATGCTCCCCGCATAGCATACGCCGTGCCCAATACATTTTTCGCCAAGTCCGATTCCTTATCTCCTTTCATCTCCCCGAAAATGATATTACAATCACGTATAATCTCATATAAACTGGAATAATCCGTTTTATTTATACTCATTGTATATATATCTCCCGGATATATTTTCAGAGCCTGACCGGTAGATTTATCGGTCAATGCAACTTCCAGATTATCAGCAACCTGTTCATAAAGAGTAACCTTCTGAGTCGATTCTATCAGACAATCCAAATTTCCACGGTCCAAATCATCCAGATGTGAGTGTAATAATGCAGAGAATTCTTCTGCCGTCTCAGGTATCACCTCTTCATGCGGTTTTATATCCAAAAAATTCTTACAAGAAGCAAGAGACAATAAAAGAATAAAAACTATACTGTATTTTTTCATAATCGGCACTATTTAAAATCCTATGTTTAACCCCAATATAAAATCTCTTGATTTCGGATAAACGGCTCCCGGTGTCTCAGGGTCTATGCCGTCGTAATTGCTAAAGATGCAGACATTGCTTACCGATGCAGAAATACCTAATGACGAAATGTAAGCCCTACGCATCCAACGGGCATCGGGAAAAGTATATGTCAAACGAATATCACTTATCTTAAAATATGAAAGATTCTTTATCAAAGCTCCATTCGTAACTTTATCATAATTTGAAGTTATTGAAGATATATCTATAACCTGTTCCCCGAAAGCATCAAACAATCTCGGATAACCGTCAGTTATCGGATTATCCTCGGTCCATCGGTTTACCACATCTTTCGATACATTCAGAAAATTCACATACAAGTCATTGTGAGAAGTCGGAATATCTTGATTTGCCGTCTTTCTAAAAATACCATAACTGGCAGGAGACGATATCTCATCCGTTATCTTAGCTCCAATCGAATAGTTTCCGCTTACACTCAGCGACAACCTTTTGTAACCGAAATTAATGACATATCCTCCTGTAACCGGAGCATTCGATGTCCCCAAGTAATAATAATAATTATCGGAATTCGACCGGTATTTCGATTCCGATTTGTCGGTATCCGGACGCATTTTGAAAGCATACAATCCTGTATTCTTGTCTATCCCCGTATATTTTCCCGTAATGACAGCCCCGATAGGATATCCCTCATAGACTGTCGAATATGTAGCATACGGAGAATTATACTCCACCAGCTTATTTCTGTTATAGGCAACATTGGCCGTAGCTGTCAACGACAAATCCCGGGTCTTTATAATCTTACCTGCCAAGGTAAATTCAATACCCTGGTTCAATACTCTTGACGTATTATACGACTGAACGTTGAAACCCGTATTCAACGGAACCGCCACAGACGAAATCACATCTTTGCTCAAAGCGCGGTAAAAACCCAAATCCCAAGTCATCCGGTCATCAAAAAAGCCGGCACTCAACGACGCATTCAAATCAAAAGTCTTTTCCCAACGCAGATTAGGATTCGGCGGATTTTTTACAGATCCCATTCGGTAATATGTATCATCCGTTTTACGAAATGAAGCATCATATTTCATAATAATGTAAGGCGTTGCTGCCGCATTCACTTTTCCGGTATACCCTCCCGAAAACCTCACCATTAACGAACTTAGTGTAGGCTTCAATTTTTTCATAAACTCTTCGGCCCCTATATTCCAGTTAAAACCCAATGACCCATTCGGATTGAACTGCTGTTTGCTCCCGAATTTGTTCGAGCCATCGGTACGCATGGTAAAACTTGCTACATATTTATTCATCAGGACATAATCCATAGAACCGTAAAAAGAAGCCGTGGCATTCTCTATAGTCGACTGCCCGAAATATCCGTCTATTTTAGACGCATAATCCACCAACTTGTTATAATCTACATTTTGGTCACTGGGATACACCGGGAATGACGAATTTCCCGTTACCGTATCATACCCGTACCTTTTGGCATGGATTGTTTTTGCATAAGAACGACTTATTTCCGAACCGGCAATAACGCTCAAGCGGTGTATATTACCGAAAACCTCCGAAAAATGTAACTGCCCACGTAAAGAATAACTCTGATTATAAGAAGTGACCTGGGCAATCGACCCATATCTTCGGGTCGACGCCATGGTAGACCCTTCGAACGGTCTGTCCATCCAAGCCGTATACGTATCCTGCCCCGAAATATTCTCTGAAACATTACTTGTGTACCCATAGGCCGCCAGCCCTTCAAACTTCAAATTCCTTAATATGGATATACCCAATTGAGCGTTTACATTGGCCGTAACATTTTTAGTCTCATTGGACGTCTGGTCCATCTCTCTGAATATATTGAACCCTTCCGAAGGCATCAATGTGCTGGTCATGCCATTAGTCCTTGCCAACATAAAATAAGTATTGTCAGCAGCATACGAACCATCGGCATTAAACGGTCTTTCATACGGATTGGCAAAGTAAGCATAAGTAAACGGATTGACATAAGTAGAAGTCTGGTCGGCTGTCATATATGCCAAATCAGTAGAAATACCCAGCGATATCCGTTTATTGGGAGTCATATCTACTGTCGCCCTCAAAGTATAACTATCAGAGCCTGTACCTCTTACCAAACCATTATTTTTATTGTACCCGGCCGACACATAATAAGCACTCTTATCACTACCTCCGGAAAAAGAGAGATGATGACTGTTGGATATAGCTGTACGGAACAGTTCATCAAACCAATTGGTCGTATGAGCTCCAAGCTGCTCGATATAAGCATCCTGCTCCGCCTTTGTCATTCCGGCATAATCTCCATAACCGGAACGTATCATGCCGACAGCACCTATAACAGGATAATAAGAACCGGTACTAAATCCTTCCGCCGAAAACTCATCCCAAAGTTCCTGCTCCCAAGCCAGCTTTTCTCGAGAATTCATCAAATTTGCATCCCGAGGTGGTTTAGTGACGAAACTTACTGTTCCGGAGTAATTCATCTGCAACTTCCCGGCTTTACCTCTCTTAGTCGTAACGACAATTACTCCAGCCGCTGCCTGAGAACCATAAATAGCCGAAGCCGAGGCATCTTTCAATACAGTAATCGATTCTATATCCTGAGGACTGATACCGGCAATACCTCGCTCATAAATATTTGTAAAATCTCCGCTTCTAAGGCTTATTGTATTTACCTCCGGTATATCCCTTTGCAAAGGGACTCCGTCGATTACCCACAAAGGCTCGGCATCACCTGTCAAAGTCTTTGTCCCACGTATACGAATTTGCGCCTCAGAGCCCGGTTGTCCCGAAGTCATTTTCACACTTACACCGGCCAGCTTCCCTTGCAACAACTGGTCGACAGAAGCTCCGGGATTTCCCTTCAGCTCCTCCGCTGTCACGACACCAACCGAGCCGGTAACCCGGTCTTTCGTCGTTTTCCCATAACCGGTCACAACGACTTGCCCCAGTTCGTGAGAATTATCTTTCAGCATAATATCAAAATCACCTGCAACTTGGGCAGTCATCACTTTCGATTCAAGTCCCAGAAAAGAAATACGCAAAGTACTCCCCTTTTTGGCGAATATCGAAAACCGTCCATTCTGGTCGGTAATCGTACCGTTTGTCGACCTTTCTTCCCGTACAGAAGCTCCTGCCAGAGGCTGCTTCGTCTCATCATAAACCGTACCGGTAATCTTTATCTTTCCGGTATTCCCCTGAGCTATGATATTTGTCCCCGCATTTAATGTCAGAAAAAAAGACAATAATACCGAAAACAAATACCCGGTTTTTCTATTCAAGTGTTTTCGTTTCATATAAGGGCTTCATTATTTTATTTGTGATGAATAATATCGATATGCTCTCTTTTCGGATTCAATAAATGCTCCACGAAATAATAGCGTATCAGGTTATAATAATAGTCATTACCTACTCCATGGTCCATTCCCGGCATAATCATCATATCGAAACGTTTATCTGCTTCCATCAGAGCCTTTGCCAAACGAAAAGTCGTTGATGGATGCACATTTTTATCAACGTCCCCGGTAATAAGCATCAAGCGCCCCTTCAAGCGGTCGGCCAATTCATTATTGGTCGGTATCTTACAAGAAAATACCGTCTTCCCCGTTATGCTGTCAACTCGGGATTGTACACCATGATATGTCTCTCCCCACCATTGTATATACAAATTATTATCATGATTCCCCGATGCAGCTATACCTACCTTATAAAAATCCGGATAAGTAAGCATGGCGGCAACCGTCTGGAATCCCCCTCCTGAATGCCCATATATACCGACCCGTTCAATATCGATAAATCGATAACGACGAGCCAACTCTTCGATGACATGTTTATCGTCAGCCAAAGGATAGTCTCGCAAATTCCCGTAACCGAAACAATGGAAATCACGTCCACGTAACTGGGAACTTCCCCGAGCCCCAACATTAATAACGACAAAACCCAATTGTGCCAAAGACTGATTATAATTATCATCCACTGTAAAAGCCCGGGGAATCTGGTCATCCTGAGGTCCCGGATACACATTGGTAATGATAGGATAACGGCGGGTCGTATCCAAATCGAAAGGCAAGTACATAATCCCATACAAATCAGTAGAATCGTCTGCCGCTTTCATCGAAAACAATACAGGAGGACGCCACCCCAAAGCTCGTAATTCACTGTCGTCACTTTGTTCTATAACCATCGGTTTCTTAGGAGATGCAATCTTTACCAACTGGCTTACCACCGGCATATCCATTCGGGAATAATTGTCGATAAGATATTTTTTATCCGGAGACAACTCAATACTATGTGTTCCATCTCCCGGAGTCAATAATGTGAAATGACTGCCGTCCAAATCTACCTTATAGAAAAAACGGTAATACGGGTTTATCCCCTTTTCCTTTCCATATCCTTCAACAATCATAGTGCGGCCTAAAGTATCAAGATGCACAATCTGTCCGGCAACCATATCTGCCGGAGTTATGGCATTCTTAAGCCTTCCATTCTCATCATATAAGAAATATTGCCCCTTTCCATTGCGCTCCGACCACCAGAGTATTTCTTTCCCTTTATTTATCAATTGATAATTAAAAAGTTGCACATTCATATGAGGAACACAATGGTCCGAAATCAACTCCTCAACCTCCCCAGTACGAGTATTTATACGACATAAGTCTATATAATCGGCCGGACGGCTACGACGGGTCATGTATACATATCCCGGGACATCGGCATAGCTTAAGACTACCTTCTGGTCTGGATACTTAGCTATAGGTACAACTATTTTTTTACGTGTCTCCGCATCGAACAATTGTATATCATACTGACTAACACCGCTATCACCGGGCATCGGCATTTTATACGTATCAGCCAAAGGACGAGGATTGGATAAGCTATTAACCAATGTCATGGTCTCAATACTGCGCTTATCCTCCCGAAAAGCAAAAATCATATGAGTATCATCTATCCATCGCGCAGATGTATATGCACAAGCTGTATCCCGTTTTTCACTATTATTCGACGTGTATGAGTTATAAGGCTCCCCGTCAGTCGTCAACTGCCAATCGTCCAGAGTATTCCCATTCCGCGAAAGAAATAAATTATGATTACGACCATATATGATATATACACTATCAGCCGAATATTTAGCCCAAGGTCTTTTCCCTTTACCAAAAGAGAATGAGGTTCCCGCATTCTTTTTCTTTATTGCATCGGGACGTTCCGATACGACCTTTCCTGTACCAGAAGAAATTGTATATTTTATATCCTTCCCTTCCTTCTTTATATAGAAACAACTCAAGTCTTTATTATAAAAATCAAGACGATACAATTTCAAATCCTCAGGCTTATATTCTTTCCCTGTAAGACGAGAAACCTCAGACGCCAGCTTCTCATTATCAAAAAGCAACTTCCTTTTCCCATTTGAAGCATTCACCAAATAACAGTCACGGGCACCATTCTTTTCTATAAAATAATAAAAATAACGAGTCCCTTCTATCCAGTTGGCAGACACTCCTGTAGAACGATAATGCCCGGATAAAGAATCTGCAGTAAATCTTTCAGCCCGCTTCCAGTCCACATAATCCTGAGCATCGGCTGTATAAGAAAAAACAACCGATAACAACAGTCCCCAACACAAATATATTATCTTGAATTTCATCTTCCTTATTTCCCGATTCATTAATTTTTCCGTCTCTTTTTCGCCATTTCTTCTGCCAGCTTCACCGCATCGAGCGCATTCACAATTCCACCCGATACACATAAAGAGTCATAGGTAACATATTCATTACTCTTTGCCCCGGGAAGCTTGACCTGCTTGTCACCCATAGGAGTAACACTTTTTATCAAAATATCCTTTACCTGCGCAGCCGTCAGCTTCGGGAAATAATCCCGGATCATGGCAGCAATACCCGTAACCACCGGAGCTGCTACACTGGTACCACTCGATACATCAAATCCATTATCCGGTCCCAAAGAAGTAATATCCACCCCTGGAGCAAAAACATCTACTGTATTCTGACCATAATTGGAATTCGGAGCCGGATTTCCTTTCTTATCAGAGGCTCCCACTCTAATCAAATTATCGATACGACAGCCCGATTTATCAAGACCTTGCGGATAAAATGTAATACGGTCACAATCTACACCACTGTTCCCCGAAGCCATAACGAGCAATACATCATGAGCAGCAGCATATGTTATAGCGTCTTCTACCATTACAGCATCAGGAGACGTACGTTTTCCGAAACTCATGTTTATGACCTTTGCCCCATTATCTACGGCATATCGAATAGCCGAAGAAATATCCTTATCGTATTCATCCCCTTCAGGGACCGCCCGTATGGTCATCACTTTAGCCAAAGGATAAATACCTGTCATTTTATTTATAACATTAGGTTGTGCTGCAATCACGCCAGCCACAAATGTTCCATGATAATAGTCATCACACATTACATTATTATTACCATAAAAACAATCTTTCCCATCATGTATATTATCACCCATTAGCAAGCGCTTATCCGGGTCAAATTCTATACCATGTATCCGTTTACGGGCCAATTCAAGCTTAGCATTATGATTGTCGACCAACGTTTTCCACAAACGGTCCCGGCTCCCGCTCATCAAATCAACTGCAATCAATTGGGCACACATATTGAATACGGAATCGTTAGCATCAATATTCATAATATCCATCACCCTTAAAGAATCCTTACCGGGATATGCTTCACTCGCACGCCTCGAAAGTTCGTCATAAGCTTTTCCCTGCTGTTCCAGATAAGCGGCAAATTTTATATAAGTATCTATACGAGCACCCGCCCTCATTTTCAAATAATACAGAAATTCGGGAGTAGCATTAGCTATCCCAACAGAATCAACAACACAATCTTTATATTTTGGATAAAGCCTTTTAAATTCCCTGAACTCTTCTGTTCCGGCACTTTGCATATTAAAAGAACCATCGGTCGTTCCTAAAAAATTCCAGCCTAAAATATCTCCGGCATATCCATTCTTATCATTATCTTTCCCATTATCTCTCTCTTTCTTATTATGCCAGAGTGCATCTTTTAAGTACAAATGCGTAGTATCACTGCCCGAATCGATTACACCGACCACAATTTTCTTCTTCGGTTTTATTTTATGCATGTCAAGCCAAGAAAAGGCAGAAGAAACATTTGCTCCCGCAACAGAGTCATTAAATATCAAATGCCATCCGGCTACACACCCATCATCTTTTCCTGCTTGCATAGAGCTCCCGCCGATACAGCACAGCAACATAACAGGAACTATTCTCCAATTTCTTTTCATTTCAATTACAGTTTAGGTTTCATTTGGGAAAGACCAAACATAAGACTCTTACATCGATTATTTATACATAATACTTTGTCATCAAATATTTTATAAAAAATAAACACATCTGCCATTTATATAAACTATTCTCTTTCAATTTTCAACAACGCACTAATTGTCAGATATTTATCTTTAAAAAATCATTACTCCATTTATTATATATTGCAAAAATACATATTTTATTTATTTTAGAAATAAAACACGCATTTTTTTTATCAATTTGGTGAAAAAACAATATAAAAAGAAGAAATATGACGATAATATAAAAATTTAACATACAATTTTATCTATAACAAACTTCGAAACTCCATTCATTCAAAGCTTGTATGTACCCAGCAAAAATCGAATAGTTTATAATTTTAACTTATCTCTCTTTAAAACACATTAAGCAATACAAAAAAGAAAACAAAATACTCTTCCATCTTTTTGAAAAAATGGAAGAGCACATTAGCTAAAGAAAAATAGTATCTTACAACTTTTAAAACTGGTTTAAGTTTTACTCAAATCATATTTATGAGTTTCTTTTGAGGATATTTGCCCTCTTCACAAGAAAATAAACTAAATGAATACGTAAAGAAAACCTGATATTTCTTTTATCGGAAAATTTAAACGACAGTTTCTATAACCACAGGTTCTACGATTTTTGTTTATATCTATTCATAAGGCACATATTATACGAATATTGACAAACGTACAAATGTACGACGGGTTCTTAATTATTATATTTCATAGCATTAAAATCTCCATATAATTTTTGTAGCCCGACCAGTTTTTCTTTCAATTCCGCCACCAATTGTTCTGTCCCCGGTTGTCCATAAATATTATGCATTTCCGAAGGGTCATTCTGGAGGTCAAACAATTCCCACGAATCTATATCATTATAAAAATGTATCAGTTTGTATCGCTCTGTACGAATACCATAATGCCTTTTCACAGCATGTTCTGCCGGATATTCATAAAAATGATAATAAAGTGCCGTACGCCAGTTATCAACTTTTTCACCACGAAGTAACGGCAAAAATGACACACCATGCATATCCGATGGAACCGGAACTCCGGCCAGATCGAGAATCGTAGGCCCGTAATCAATATTTTGCACCATCTGTTCTATATCACCCTTCTTCCCTCCCGGTAAACGTATCAGAAGAGGTGTACGAAACGATTCCTCATACATAAAACGTTTGTCAAACCAGCCATGTTCTCCCATATAAAAACCTTGGTCAGACGTATAAACAATCATTGTATTCTCAAGTAGCCCGGCATTCTCCAAATATTGAAGAACCCGGCCGATATTGCGATCTACCGAATGAATTACCCGAAGGTAATCACGCATATATTGACGATACTTCCATTCAGCGAGCGATTTTCCCGACAAATTCGCTTCCTTAAAATCTGCAATCACTCTGTCATAATGCTTATCCCATGCAACCCGCTGCTCCGGTGTCATAAGATTGTACATATTTCGGCCCGCCTGTTCAAGAGCTCCGGAATGAATTTCATTCTCCTTATCGGCCAATTTCAAATCATACACCAAATCCATATCTTTAATAATACTCATTTCCTGCTCTGCCGCAGCCTGACGTCCCTCATAAGTATCATAAAAGTTATCGGGCAACTTAAACTCTCTGTCACTGAAAAGTTCTAAATCCTGCAAATCAGGCATCCATGTACGATGCGGAGCTTTATGGTGTAACAGCAAACAAAACGGCTTGTCTTTGTCCCGTTTATTTTCCATCCAATCGATAGCCTTATCTGTAATCACATCTGTTACATAACCCTCCGATTTTATACGTTCACCGTTTTTAATGAAAGGGGCATTATAATAATCCCCCTGCCCGACAAGAATCTCTGAATAATCAAACCCAGTAGGAGCCGACGTCAAATGCCACTTTCCGATAATAGCCGTCTCATACCCGGCTTTTTGCAACAATTTAGGATAAGTCTGTTGACTACCGTCAAACGTGCTGGAATTATCCGTAAAGCCATTGGCATGACTATGTTTGCCGGTAAGCATACAAGCCCGGCTGGGACCACTGATAGAATTGGCAACAAAACTGTTTGTAAATCGGGCTCCCTCTTGAGCTATACGATCAATATTCGGAGTCTTTATCAATTGGTCATTATAAGCACTGATTGTTTGATAAGAATGATCGTCACTCATAATATAGAGTATGTTCATCGGCCGTTTTTCCTCTTTCAAAGTACAGGATAATAAAGATGACGCTGAAATGGCCAATACCGGCACAGCAATAAAAGACAAAGGTTTTTCCATACTTATAAATATTATATTAAAAAAAGCTACAGCTTTGATTCAAATGCAAAATATTTTCCAAGCCTATGCCTCACGGCATCCCGGAATAACTTAAAAATACAGATTAAAGAAAAATCCGTTATTTTTATCCATGCAAAACGAGGGGAATTGCAAATTTAATGAAACTGTCAAATTTTACAAGCGGAATATACACAAATTTTTATCATAAATAATACATATTTTATATATAAATATTTACAAAATACATCTGAAAAAAAATTTGTCAAAAAGAAGACAAATAATTATTTTATTCTATATATTAGCATGTTGAAAATTTCGCTTTTTTAATATAACAAAGGTATATACTAATATTAAAATTTAGAAATATACTTAAAATGTAGATATTGTTCAAAAAAAGCTTTCAATTTATAAAAATATTAGAGTTTGACGTTAATATTTCATCAAAAAGACACTGATATTGCAACCATTTTTAAAACTTCAAAAACTGGTTTCATCCAATTTGCATATTCCTATCTCGGGAATATGGAAGAAGCTGAAGATGCAGTTATGGATGCATTCATTCAATATTGGGAAAACAAAGACAAACTCGATATTCAAATCAACAATATCAAAGGATATATATTTACCATTTTAAGGAACAAATGCATCGACTTACTCGAATTAAGAAAATATCGCCTTCAAAAAAATGAAGAGATGTATAGACAAATGCTTGGAGAAATAGAAATCAATATTTCTTCATTACGAAGCTGCGACCCGTCAGAGCTTTTTAGCCGAGAAATAAATCAAATAGTAAATGAAACTATCGATACCCTGCCCGACCGAACTCGTGAAATATTCTATAAAAGATACCTCGAACAGAAATCATATAAATCCATTGCCGAAAATTTCGGAATATCGGTAAAAGGTGTAGAATTTCACATTTCCAAATGCTTGAATATTCTTAGAAAAAAATTAAAAGATTATTTATGACAATATCTGTATACGACACAACGCTGCACATTTGTCTTCTTTATCTCTTTTACAGAAAAGAATATCATTTTTTTCTAAAAAAACCTTTAATTAATACACTATAAATCAATATATTAAAAAATATATTTCATTTTTTAAGGCAAAAAAATACATTTTTCACTAGGGATAAAAAACATTTTACCGTCTTTATTGTGTCATGAATAAGGAAATACTATATAAATATTTCGAAAATAGAGCTTCTCTCGAAGAACGAATCAAAGTGAGAGAATGGGTAGAAGCTGCACCGGAAAACAAGGAAAAATTTTCGCGGGAGCGCAACATATATAATGCCATTCTGTTATCCACAGACAGCATTTCGCGTACCGAGTATAATTTCCGTCGTCATCATCGCATGCAACTGCTTCGTATCGCCGCGATATTTATCGTATTATTTTCCGCAACAGTGGGTATTTTCTATGTTACGATGGCCGACCGGATGATCCCTCTCTACTCCCTTACTGTTCCTTCAGGAAACACGAATACCCTATTACTCCCTGATGGAACCAAAGTCTGGCTCAACGCAGGTACTACAATAAAATATCCGTCGTCCTTTATAGGTACCAAACGTAACATCGAAATAGAAGGTGAAGCTTACCTTGAAGTCGCACATAATCGTTGGCGTCCGTTTACCATAAATACCCCTAATGGAAAAGTAAAAGTCTTGGGGACAAAATTCTATGTGACTTCTACAACTAAAGATAAGTATTTTACGGTATCCCTCATCGAAGGCTCTGTAAATATGGCGTCAGGAGAAAAAAGCATAATCCTCAAACCTGGATATCGGGCTCAATTCGAGAATGGAGAATTTAAGCAATCGGTTATTCACTCTCTTGAATCTGAACTTTGGAAAGACGGTATCTATTATTTTAAGAACAAATCATTCAATGAACTTATGTCCGGATTCGAAAAATGCTTCGGCGTAAAAATCATTATTGACAATAATATGGAAAACACACAACATTACACCGGAAAATTCTATCGCTACAACGGTATTCAACATGCCTTGCGCACATTGCAATACGATTTCAAGTTCGATTATAAATGGGATAAAGACTCTAATACAATATCAATCACAAAATAAAGAATAATTAAAAAATAATACCAGAAAAGCCTATGAGAAAAATTTGACTTACTCTTTAGCTATCCCTTCAAAACTTAACAAAATAGAATTTTAATTAATTATAAAAATAATTAAATACTAATTTCGTATGCATGTAAAAACACTTATGCCGAAAAAAAGCCTCAAAGCGTTTATAATCGCTTTAGCATTGGTTTCGGGATTCGAAGCTAATGCCGATGCGTATTCACGC
The DNA here is from genome assembly GCF_015097275.1 of Coprobacter secundus subsp. similis. Lineage (GTDB taxonomy): Bacteria > Bacteroidota > Bacteroidia > Bacteroidales > Coprobacteraceae > Coprobacter > Coprobacter secundus. Next base: position 3,941,676 of record NZ_AP023322.1, on the reverse strand, counting down.
ATATCTCTAAAAGAGAAAAATACTCCCATCGAGGAAATATTGAAAAAAATCGAAAAACAGGCAGAGTGTTTATTTGTTTTCAACACTCAAATAGACACTCAGCGGAAAGTAAATCTGGATGTACAGAACAAAACTGTAGGCGAAATCTTGGACATTATGTTCAAAGATACCAACGTCACTTATTCTATCCAGAATCCCAACATTATCCTTTCCAAAAAGGCCGTAGCCGAAACTAAGCTTACTCAAGAATCTCAAAATGCTGCTACACAAAATACCGGGAGTAAAATTGTAACCGGTACCGTTACAGATGCATCAGGAGAGACACTCATCGGTCTTACCGTAAAAGTTGTAGGCACAAATATCGCTACGGCTACCGACATAGACGGGAACTACTCTATCAAAGTCCCGGCAGGGAGCAATGAACTGGAGTTTTCTTATGTCGGTTATCAACCCCTCAAACAGTCTATTAACGGGCAAACAAAAATCAACGTAATCATGAAAGACAATGTACACCTGCTTGATGAAGTTGTCGTAACGGCATTGGGTATCGAAAGGAAAGAAACTTCCCTTACCTATGCCACTCAGAAAATAGACGGGGACGAACTGACTCGTGCAAAAGACGCCAACTTTATCAACTCTCTGCAAGGTAAAACATCTGGGCTCGTCATCACTCCAAATGCCAGTGGTGCGGGTGGTTCTTCTAAACTGTTGTTACGAGGTAACTCTTCTATCTTGGGAAGTAATACACCTCTTATCGTTGTCGATGGTATTCCGATGGCAGAGAGAGGTACGACTCAGATTACAGACGCTCTCTTGGCGGGAGGTAACACGACCGATGGTGGTGACGGACTCTCCAATATCAACCCGGACGATGTCGAAACAATCACCGTACTTAAAGGGGCCAATGCAGCAGCTCTTTATGGTAGCCGCGCAGCAAACGGGGTATTAATCATTACTACCAAAAAAGGAAAAGAAGGGAAAGTAAGTATCGACTTGTCAAGCAGTATTCTAGTAGAAACTCCACTGGTCACTCCCAAATTCCAAAATACATACGGAGCCAATGTAGAGACCTACAGTGACCAGTCTATGGACCCGAATAATCCTGTAGAGAAACGCCGTCTGAACATGCTTTCATGGGGTCCACGCCTTGGGACTTACTCCGATGCAGCCCTCAACGAAATACCCTACATGCGCAATTATGCACTAAACAATGTCGGCAATTACCTGCAAACCGGAACCAACTTCAACAACACGATATCTATCACATCCGGTACAAAAATAGCTCAAACCTATGTTTCATACGGTAATACGACTGCAAACGGTATCATGCCGTCCAACAAATTCATGCGCCACAATTTTACAGTTCGCCAGTCTGTAAATCTCTGGAACGACCGTGTACAAATCGATTTCTCGGGAAACTATATCAACCAAACAGCACAAAATCGTCCCGGGTCTGGTATTTACGGTAATCCTTTATATGATTTGTACCTAATGCCTCGAAATGCAGATATACGCTATTTCAAGAAAAATTCGGAAGTTCAGGGAGAACTATATCATATCAATAAATATGGCAGCGGTAAATACGAGTCTACCGGTGTCGAAGGACCCATACAACAATGGCCTTGGAGTGACAGCGAAAACCGGAACTCCCCCTACTGGCTGCAAAACCGCCTGAAACGAGAACAAGTACGTGAACGCATCTATTCCACCATAGGACTGAAAGTAAACATTATTGAGGGATTAAGTGCTCAAGTACGTTTTAAAATCGACCGGACTACCGATACCAACGAAAGCAAAACCTGGCAGGGAACCCGTGCCAAGACATATTATAACTCTATTTACGAATATGCAAAGGTTTCCAATAACCAGACATTTGGAGACTTCTTGGTTTCATATTCCAAAAAAATCGGAGATTTCGACGTATCCGCCAATATAGGTGGTAGCACTATGGTAGAAAACTACGAAGATTTCGGAATCAACTACTGGATGGCCGATACGACATCTACTCCTAACGTATTCGACCCAGCCAATCTCGTAGCCCAAGGCGGAGCCAGTACCGGGACATACAAGAACCATGACCAAAACTGGGAAAATGCCATTTATGCCACAGCATCTATAGGTTATAAAGAAATGGCATACATAGATGCCTCGGTACGTACCGACTGGTCTCGCACATATACCCAATTTGCATACTTGGGTACTCCCGACCATTATACCTATTATAGCGTAGGAGGTAATGTCCTGCTCAACCCGCTTTTCAAAATCGAAAGCGAGTGGTTCAACCATTCCAAACTGCGTCTGTCATATAGTGAAGTAGGTAACTCCATTCCTAATTTGAATTATGGGGGAAAACCCACTAACTGGGGTTCCCAAATTGCTTCAGCTGCAACCTATCGGGAATTTTATGACCCTCGTCCCGAGACGATGCGCTCTACCGAAATAGGTTTGGATGGCCGGCTGTTTGACAACACGGTAGACTTTGACATTACTTTTTACAACACCATGATGCTCAACCAGTGGTTGCCACAACAAGCAGCAACCGGCGGACAACTTCCTCTTAACTCCGGACGCATCCGTAACCGTGGTCTTGAATTGACCTTAGGTTATAACAAAAAATTTAATAACAACTTTATCTGGCGTACCAGTGTCAATTATTCGTACAACACGAATAAAGTACTCGAAACTTACGGGCCCAATGGAAATACCGTAATCGAACAAACTCCTATTTATCAAGGTGGGCTGAAAGTAAGATACGAAGTAGGTAAACCTTACGGTGAACTCTACGGACGTACTTTCAAATACGATAGTGAAGGAAAGATTATGACCGACCGTTTCGGTGCTCCCATGTTATCGAGCGAATACAACGATTATTTGGGTAATGCCAATTCCCCTCATCATTTAGGATGGAGCAATACATTCAGTTATAAAGATTTTTCTTTCTTCTTCCTTATCGACGGGAAAATAGGAGGTAAGGTAATCTCATATACCGAAGCTCGTCTCGATGCTTACGGAGTCTCCGAACGAAGTGGGAAAACCCGTGACTCGGGCATAGTATATATCTATAATCAAGCCGTAGGAGGTTCCATGGCTGGTGTTGCAGTTCCCGGTGTTGTAATGCCCGACGGAGAAATTGCTCCTGCAGAAGGATACTATACTAAAATCGGTAATGGAGAGCCGGCTTTGGGACAATATACATACGACGCTACAAACTTCCGATTGAGAGAAGTTTCTGTAGGTTATACCTTCCGCAACCTTTTCGGGCAAGGTAAAAACCTGAACCTATCATTGGTAGGACGTAACTTGTTCTTCCTCTACAAAGATTCTCCTGTCGATCCGGATGTATCAGTCTCGACAGCCAACTCTTACGGAGGTATCGAAGCATTCTCTGTACCTACAACTCGTAGTTTCGGATTCAATATTAAAGCAACTTTCTAATCATTTCGCTATGAAACTCATATCTAATAAGATTTTATCAATTACTTGCTCTTTGCTCTTGTTATGCGGAGTATCATCATGCTACGATACGGTATTGGAATATGAAGACACTACAGTCATCAATTCAAGCGACGGTTCCGTATCCTCAGACACTTTGTCCACATCACAAGAAGCAGAGTTTATGCTGCGCACAGTACAAACTCAGGTTGTGTCGGCCGCTGTGCATCTCTATCAGATGCAATATACGCTTCATATCATAGACTATGCGGGTTACATGTCTATTCCCCATTCTTTCGACGGAAACATGTATTCTTCATTCATGTTCTACGACTCGTATGCTTTCGGGCAAACCGAAGCGCTCGAAAAATTGGCGCCTAATGCGATCCCCATCATCAACTCCGGAAAAAAATTAGGCATCGAACCACTATCTGCACTGGCAAGCGTACTCTTTTCGTACTCTATCTATCAAAATCTGGTAACCTACGGACCCGTACCTTATTCAGACTTCAGAGCCTTGAAAGAGCAACGGCCATTGACTTACGAAAAACAATCCGATGTATTTAAGACCTTGTTTATCGAATTACAAAAGGCCGATTCTACTCTCGAAGCTTATCAAAGAAATCCGACAGCCGAACTGGATAAAAAAATAGAAGGTGTGAACTATATTTCTGAAGACAAAATCACCTCAGCTACCGACATTGTCAAGCATTGGAGAAAATTTACCAACTCTATGATTCTTCGTCTGGCCATGACCGTAGTGAATGTTCCTGACTTCAATGTCAATGGGAAAACAGCACAGACTCTTGCCGAGGAAGCTGTAACCCGTGGCATACTGCAACCGGGCGATCCCCAGGTCGGACTAAGAAGTGGGGCAGACGGTCCGGTAAAAGCACATCACCCTCTTTATCTAATCGCTAACAGTTGGGTAGATGCACGCCTCAACGCTACGCTCCACAATATCATGAAACGAACCAATCATCCTGCACTTACAGCATGGTTTGCTCCTAATAACGGACGTCTGGTCAGCAAATTCAACAAAGTGCACAACTCCGGAGAAAAAATCATGTCGATGCGCTCGGGAACCTATCTTAGCAATTCGAGTTTGGCATCGAATAACTACATCCTGTTCTCCAAATTTGTCGACTTGGCATTTGCTGCCAAACCGGTCACACTCTTCAAAGTCGAAGAAGCCCTTTTCTTACAAGCCGAGGGAGCATTACGAGGCTGGAACATGGGAGGAACCGCCCAGTCATTCTATGAAGCCGGAATCCAAGAATCATTTACCAAAAACGACTTCTCAGGATATAGTGACTACATGGCATGGAGAGGAGCCGGAGATATGACTGTCAGCGGAGATTTCCTTTATGAAGACCCCTACGACCCGGACAACGACCTGACTTCCGATGAAAAAGCCAATTACTACTTCATGCTCAATAACGGATGGGGAGGTATAGATACCAATCCTTACACCTCGGTAACGGCAGACAAAGAAAAAGAATATTATCTCGAAAAAATAATGACACAAAAATGGCTGGCTCTCTTCCCCATGTCTCTTGTAGCTTGGACCGACATCCGCCGTACAGGATACCCGAAACTTTTACCCGCGGTCTATGGAGCTTACGGTGAAGCCGACGGATCCATATCGGACGAACTGACCATTCGGAGAATCCCTTTTGCTACAGGAGGCGTCGATGAAGCCAAATCGGACTTTACATCTACAGGTGTACCTAACTTAGACGCAGAAACCACCGGCTCTGTAAGAGGAGACATGCAAGGCACACGCCTATGGTGGGATGTTGAAAAAACTTCTAATTTCTAACCTTAATAGAAATGCTTTATGAGAATTAAAAACCTATTCTTAGCAACCGGACTTTTAGTCTCGGCAGGTGCTTTGGCACAAAGTGTTCCGACTCACCCGAATTACATTAATTACGGGACGGACAATAACCAGCGTTTTACTACCGAATTTGTAAAAATGCTAGAAACATGGGAACCGGGAAAACCTTATCTGTCTCCTGATGACCCTGAGTATTCGAACTATACGGATGACAATTTTTTCATTTCGCGTGTACGGGTAAAAGATCGTATTACCAATACAGCTACTCAAGCCAACCCCAATCTTGTTCCGGGTGAAGAAGCTGTAAATGAAAAAAAACTTTGCTGGTTCTCCCCTATCGGTGAGATGACCAAACAATGGAGTGCCATGAGTCGTTACACATTCGAATCCGATAATTTCAGTATGTGGCAATACCTTGACATCCATTCCAATGTATCATCTCAATTATTCCGTTCTCCGGGTGTATTCAACGACGCGGCCCATAAGAATGGAGTTCTTACTGCAGCTTATTACTTTATCGATTGGGCAAGTTCAGTAACTTCAACAAGCGATGCAGGAAAACCTCTTTACGAACTAAGCAAAAAAGAAAACGGGAAATTCAAATATGCCAAGAAACTAATACAGTTGATGAAATATTACGGTATCGACGGCATGGCATTCAATCCGGAAGGATATTTTAGCAGCGATTTGAATACCCAATTCCAAGAATTCCTTGCGGAATGCCACCGCATTGCTGAAGAAGAGGAAAACTGGCATTTCCATGTTGACTGGTATGGTTATGTATCCAACAGCGGAAACCTGACAGACGGAGGTAGTACACTAACTGCCAATCACAGCAATTGGTTTCATAACGATGCGTTAAACTATCCTGTAACTGATGTTTATTTCCTGAATTACAACTGGAGCGAAGGTTCTTTACAGACCTCTGTCAATGTTGCCAAATCAAAAAAGCGTTCCCCATTTGATGTATATGCTGGATTCGACCAACAAGGTAGAGGCTATGGCGGATGGGGAAATGGCGGATGGGGTGTTCTTTCTAAATATCCAGTGTCAATTGTCGTATGGGGAGCTCATGACCGCAGCCAAATATATACCGGGTCAAATGAATTCGGTACATCAGAATTGACCATCCAAAATACTTACCAAGATAAACTCGAAATGCTTTTTACCGGTGGTACACAAAATGTATTAAGTGCACAAAAAATACCACTCAACGAAAGCAATGAAAAAGTAACCACCTCTCACAACGACTTGAAAAAATGGCACGGATATTCCCGTTTTATTAACGCCAAAAGTACTCTTCAAGAACTGCCATTCATCACCCGCTTCAATTTAGGAAACGGTATGTCTTTCAAAAAAGAAGGAAAAGTGACATTCAATCAGAAATGGTACAATATCAGTATGCAGGACTACCTGCCGACATGGCGTTGGTGGGTAGACGCAGGTAATAGAGAAGTCCCGGCAGATGCCATCAATTGTGATTTCGATTTCAATGAAGCATGGTATGGCGGTTCAAGCCTCAAATTCCACGGAGCTACTCAAAAGTCCGAAGTAAACCTGTATAAAACCAAATTTACGGTAGAAAGCGAAAACGATAAATTCGGACTCACCTTCATGTTGAAAAACGGAACAGACCCTAAACTCAAATTCAAAGTAAGTCTTGTCGGTTCGGAAAGCTCATACAAATATTATACTATTCCTGCTGAAAGCGTCAAAGCCGGTGAATGGAATACCATCTCATTTACCGCTGCAGACCTTGGCTTGAAAGCCAACGATGTAATTGCCACTATGGGACTTGCTTTTGAAAACACTGATGCCAACTATCAGATTAATATTGGCGAACTATCGTTGATTCCGGCTTCTTATAACAAAACTCCACGTGCTCCGCGTATTGTAAGCGTTACACCTTGTAAACGCACATATAAAGCCGTAGATTTCAAAATGACTTGGAGCATGCTTGATGAAGGCAAGGAAGATATCTCGCCAAACTATCCGGGATGTCCTACTTACAATGAAGATGTAGATACTTGGTACTATGAAGTATATATCAAAACAGAAGATTCCGAACCTACCTTGCTTACAGCAACGACTTCTTGGGCTTCGTACGTAATCGATGCACCGCTACCGGTAGAAAATACAGAAAAATATATGGTCGGTGTACGTGCTATCGGGCTCAATGGAAGTACTTCCGAAATTACCTGGAGCGATGAACAAACCTCTGAAATAGAGATTATCAACACTATTTCTATCAATAAACCGGTTATAAAACCGAATGAAGAATTCACTATCGGTTTTGACGACCCGAACCACGCACCTTCTACCATTATTATCACCGATGCTATTACCGGGGATGAAGTTGCCAAAGCTACAGAAGTTCGTACCCTTACTACAAAGCTTTCTGAGTTGGGAACTTACGATGTAGAAGTAATTACCGGAGAAGAAAGCACAATGACCAGAGGTTGCCTATTAATATCTCCCGAAGAAACAGGCCGTATGCCTGAAATAGAGGGATATACTGCCAATCCTACTGAACCTAAAACAAATGAAGAAGTAACTTTGACTCCGGCATTCAACGACGGAACCACTTATCAAGATAGCCCAGCTACAGTTTCCCAGGGAGCATATATCTTGAATCCAAGTATGTTCTATGTTGACAAACAGATATTAGACAATCATACAACCAACACGTTCTGTTTCTGGTTCAAATCAGACAAATTCGAACATGGTTCTTTGGGAACTCTACTTACGCAAAAAGTAAACAAGAACTACTCTGGTACATGGACCGAAAGTACATGGGGGGAAATGTGGTGTGTTATCAGATCAGCAAACTATTCGGACTATAACAATCTTGAAAATGAAATTTCTATTTCATTCGATGCTCCTCCTGCAGGTACAGCTAATTATGAACATAATAACGATGTAGACGGTATCAGCCAAAATTATCCATTGTCAGCAAATGTATGGAATCATATTGCAATCGTAAAAGACAATAGAAATATAAAACTTTATATCAACGGTCACGAAGTTATCAGCACCACATCGAAAGGTTCCGGTCCTAAAGACTGGGGAGCAAACTTCTATATCGGTGGAGCTCTAACCAACACATCCGGATTTAACGGTTACATCGACGAAGTTCAACTCTGGGACAAAGCTCTTACCGCAGAAGAGGTAAAAGAGGCAATGAGTGGATACTTCTTGGCACCTGAAGGCTTACAGGGTTATTTCAAATTCGAAGATATGGAAGATGACGGAAAAGGCAACCAGGCATTCAGGAACGAAGGTCAAAACAGTACACTTGTACCTTACGGATACATAGGCCAATTTACTACCGAAAACGAGAGAAGTGTAGAAAAACCGGAAACACCGACTGTTGGATTAGGAGTGCCTTCAATTACAGGTGTTTCAAATATCCGTCTCGAATCGGTAGAATGGATTCTTGAAGGAGCCACCCATACTACAGATGACGAAAATGTCGCCACTGCAACCTATGCAACACAAGGGAAATATCCTGTAACATTAAAGGTTACCAACTCATGGGGTACTACAACCAAAACTTTTGACGATTACCTTGAAATAAAAGCTGAAGAAACCGGCGTAGAAAAAGAAATCGTTGAAAACATGTATGTATATCCTAATCCTTTTGTGAAAGATGTAAATCTGCGTTTTGCGAACGATGGAGTGTATGATATCAAAGTATATGACGCTCAAGGTCGTTTGGTAACCGGACAACTTTACAACGCAGACAAAGGCGAAATATGTACACTTTCTATCGATAATGGCGCCGGAATGTACTACGTGGTAGTATCACAAAACGGTAAATGCCTGAAATCGTTCAAAGTGGTTTCTCAAAAATAAATAAATCGGATACAGAAGAGTTTGTATCAGATTGATAATTAAAACAAATAACACACCCTGAAGTTCCCTCTTCGAGGGGAAATAAATTAAAAACAGAGGGGACAAGGGTGTGTTATAAAAACTGAGCAAAACATCTTCCTTTAAACACAGTAATATGAAAAGTAAATTTCTGTATATATCCATTCTTGCTCTTGCTTCGAGTTTTGTTGCCTGTGAAGAGGAATATAAAGTAGATGTACCGAATTATACTTTTGTCGATAATTTGGTAACCTATGACCCGGCAACGGCTAATATAGGAGGAGAATTTACCGTCGTATCTATGGCAAATTTTAAATACGGAATCAAAGGTATGCAAGACCTCGACGAAGTAAAACTCCGTTATACGGAAACAGGAGAACTGATGAGCTGGCAATGGGGATACAAATACACCGGAATTGTAGATGACGTACGGACTTATGACAAAGACACCATCGTCATGGGATATAACTCCACCGACCAATGGAAGCAGGGCAAATGGGAATTGCTTGTATGCCGGGATGAGCAGGCTCAGGTAATAGGGACATTTGATTGCAAAATATTGAAACTACGTCAAGAAGATGCAGTTGTCACCAGCAGGGTAAATAGCGGGGTAATACAAGTATACGCAGATGGATGGTTGGGGCAAAACGTCGACTCTCTCAGAATTCTCGACGCTGCTACCCGGGAACAAAAAATATCTATAGTCTCTCCCGCGGACGAAAACAACAGCTCTTCATCAGCCGTGAATGTCGGATTTACTTCCAATCTACTGAAAAGTGGAAAATACATCCTTCAGATAACTCGCTGGAATTACGGTATGGCACAAGACCTTGCTGAGTTTGACTTCTTCTCATTCGTTTATTCCGATAAACCTTTCTCCAAAGATGAAAGCGGTAATTACTACATCAATATCACATTTGACGAAGTGGTAACAGGAGATAAATACGCCGTTGCATACCGGAATAACACCAAAGGATGGAATGCAAATTTCGTAACGACAAACTTTGATGCCGATACGCAAACTTACCGTATTCCCATACCGTCGTCACATCTGAAAGATGGAGAAAACTATACCGTACAAATCATAAAAAAAGCGGGGTACAATGTAAATTTAGGGACAGTCACTCTTAACTTCGATGATGTGCAATAAATATAATCCCTAAAATATTTGTAAGAGTAAAATAATTATAACACACTCCTACCCTCCGTTTTTAATGAACGATATATAAATCTTCATATCTAATTATTCATCAAAATGGTTGCGGTATATCTCCTCTTGTATGAGGAGAAAGGGAGATGTGTTATTTTTTTATACATATATACAAAACATCAAATTTAAAATTTCCTATTATGAAAAAATTTTATTTACTTCTTCTTCCCCTTTTTATATGGGGTATGACAGCAAAAGCTGCTCCTTTAGAAGGATATGAAGCACCTACACTTCCCAAAGAAGGAAATGTAGGAAACATCGTATCGTTCACTACCTCTGGAGCATTGGAAGATTTGCAGAACATCAACATTCCTAAAACTCCCACAGGAAAGATGGCTCAGGAACTTATTGTTTCTCCCGGAACTAAAATAGATTTTTCTATAAAAATAAACACTTTCTGGGGCCGATTCGCTGTGTTCTCCGATGCGAATGAAAATAAAGACATGTCTCGACTCATTCTTTGTGGGAATCCTGGACAAACGACTTATGAGGATGCTACAAACGGCATACTCGTATATACAGAAGATACAGAAACTAAAGTCGAAGACGGGACACTCCCAAGCATTACCATTCCCCAAACAGCCGAAGAAGGTACAACTTATTTACTAAGAATGATGTTTTTCGGTACAGTAAATGGTACAACAGAAGCTGATTGGACCTATAACGGTTCTTATACAGAAGGAACATATTATGACCTCAAAATCACAGTAAAACAAGAAATCAAAAAATATGCAATCAACTTCTCCGCTACCAACGGACAATTGAGCATCAAAAACGGAAATACCGTTATTACAAACGGAGAAGAAGTATCAGAAGGAACACTTCTCAGTATTACAGCTACTCCTAATACCGGCTATGAATTAGTATCGATAACAAATAATGATAATATATATGCCAGCGAAACTTTTACAGTAAATAGTACGGCAAATTTTGTTGCAACATTCAAAGAACTGGCCAGCGACGGAGACGGATTGTTGATGTCTGCACCCGGTTATGGTGATGAAGAATGCCAGCTGCGTTTCAGTGACACTGTCTTAGGAGAACACAACAGTACCAGTGACCAAGTAGCAAGCGACCAACGCTCTCGTAACTACACATTTTCTGCCTGGATTTCACCCATGGGTTACAACGGAACCTTTATGGGACATGTTCAAAACAGTATCACATGGGCTGTAGAAGGTTCTTATGGAATCGGTGTGAAAGAAGGCAAAATTACAGTATGGTACCGCAAATGGGATGGAAGCTCAACAGCATGCCCAGGTGTCAATGAAGCCGCCATATCAGAAGCAACACTTTATCCGGGGGAATTCGCATTCATATCTTTGGCAACCAGTAATGACGGTAAAAACTTCAAAGTTTACAAAAATGGCGAAGAAGTCCTTTCTCAAAATGTAGAAGATGGCGGTCTGGCTCTCCTTTATGATGAATGCGACTTTGCAATCGGAGACTCAAAATACAACAAAATGCCCTCAAAAGTTGAAGAGGTACAAGTCTGGAACAAGACCCTATCCGCTGAAGAAATCAAAGCCTCTATGTATGGCTACACCGAGATTCCTGAAGGCCTGGTCGCTTACTATTTGCCGGAAGCTGCCGAAACGACAACAATCGAAAATTTAGCCGGAGACCAAGATGCATACTATCGCAAGAACGGGACTCTAAGCAATAACAATTTCCCTATTGCCGACGCTATTGCCAAGACCAATGGCCGTACCACAGTAGATGTATCTTATAATACTCCAGAAGACGGGGCCACTTACGAAATACACCGATTCGGCAAAATAATCGGCAACTCCCCTGCTCCGGTAAAAACATACAGTAACCTCAAAGTTCTGAATACAAACGAAGACGCTTATCTGATAAGTGGCATAACCGTTAACGACCGACCGATAGAAGGGAATACGTTCAAAGTAGATAACTCCCCCATCGACCTGATGGTCACATTTGAGAAACAAACCGTTTACACTATCAATTATTCTATTAGCGGAAAAGGGACAATCCAAGCTTACAAAGACAACGATGTAACCATAACATCCGGTGAAACCGTAGCTGAAAATACTCCTATAGTTATTGCCGTTACACCCGAAGAAAACTACGAACTTTCTTCTGTAACAATCAACAATAATCCTATAGACATGGAAGATACAGATTTGGTAACTAATGTAGACGGTATCTACAAAATAAAAACTACCGTCACTGAAGACATGGATATCATCGTCACTCTTACCCTCCATACCGATATCAACAATATACGGACCGAAAGCTCATACTTCAGCAACAACATTCTTCATATTACCAATAGTGCAACAGCCATTATATATAATATGTTAGGGACTGAAGTCGGTCGTACAAGCGAAACTGTTACTGACCTGAATAGCTTACCTACCGGTATATATGTTGCTAAAATAACCTTGGACGGAAATCAATCAATCATCCGTTTCAAGAAATTATAAACCACTATAAACACCCCTTCTATTTCTTTCAAAAGAAAAATTAATAAAAAGTATTGACCAAAAAAACAATATTTTTTTGTTAAGCAATAAAAAAAAATTAATTTTGCTAACTCATTCTGAGAATAAAAAAATAATATATAAGATTACAATATTAAAAATATTAAATAACAAAAAGAAAGATAATAATCTTTTTCTTTTGAAAGAAGTAGGAGGGGAATATCCAATTATCATATTCCAAACACTGAAAAATAAAAATACTTATTTCAATTACGATGAGAAACACTTCTAAAATATTGGTCTTTTTATTTATCTTGTCCTCCTCGATATATGCACAATCATATACCATATATCCGACACCTCAAAGAGTAACGGAAACCCCAAATTCAATAACATTGACCGATGAAATCAATGTTATTTGTGAAAACGGGATTACATCCGTCATTATAAATCGAATGAAAGAAGTCCTAAAAAATGCCGGATATTCCATTTCACTTTCATCAGAACCTTCCTCATCAAAATCAAATCTTTTTTTAGGTATCAAAGGGGCAAACAATACCATAGACGAATACATTGGTACCCACAACTTACCGGTTTCCGTTTTTGAGCAAGGAGAAAACAAGTTCGACCCATATCTTCTGCAAATAAATGACATACACCCTCACGGAGACATTGTCATTGTTGGAAATGACGAAGGTTCAGCATATTATGCTTTTGCAACCCTCGAACAAATGTTCGAACAATCCGGGAATAAAACCCTTCGCCAAATTACATTTGAAGACTATTCGCACACACAATATAGAGGCATCGTAGAAGGATTCTACGGCCATCCTTACTCAGTTGATAACCGCATTAGCCTTTTCGAGTTTTGCAAACGATTCAAAATGAACGTTTTCATATATGGACCGAAATCGGACCCCTACCATCTCGGAAACTGGCGGGACAACTATCCTACTTCTCTTACCGAACAGCAAAAATTTTTCGGACTGATTACCCAGGATGATTTACGCAGAATGGTTGAAGCTGCCAAAAACTGTAACGTCAACTTCATTTGGGCTGCCCACCCCGGACTTCAACAAGGTATCAGTTTCTCTAATACAACAGAAATGAATAAGGGCATAGACGCTTTGATGACAAAATTCGAACACCTCCACACTCTCGGAGTCAGAGGATTCGGTGTTTTCATCGATGATATGTCCTATACTCCATCCGGTAATATGCAGGCCCACCTAGCCAACGAAGTACAAATAAGACTGCGTAATACATACAACAATACCTCTGACACAGAAGAACATGTATCCCCCCTATTCTTCGTCCCTACAGCTTATGCTCTTAATTACGGAGCTTCATCTACACTATATGACTTAAAAAATGTCGACAGTGAAGTTGTCATTGCATTTACCGGTTATGACTGCTTTTCGAACATCCGTCCCTCTTCTATAACAGACATGAGCAATCGGGTAGGACGCAACCCGGTAATGTGGTGGAATAACCCGGTAAACGATGATCACGATGACCGTATCTACATGCGTAAAATGACTACCCACTGGACTATTGAAGACCCACAAGGACCGATAAATTCTCTTCATGGGTTAGTTATGAATCCTATGAACCAAGCTCAGGCATCCAAAATCGCCCTATTCGGAGGAGCCGATTACGGATGGAACCCTTCAGCATTCGACGTAGAACAAAATTGGGAAGATGTTTTTGAACGTCTGGCACCCAATGATTCACAAACTGCCACAGCTTTAAAATGCTTTGCCCGTTACTCCAACACTCTGGTCGAAGATGACGACATGATAAAACTCTACGATAACTTCATAGAACATTTCTCCTCCGGACAAATGCCTGTAGAAACGAAGCAACTACAGGCCAAACTTGAAGAACTCAATCAAGCATGTCTTATTATCGAAACCATGAAAAATAGTGAAAAAAGAGATTACCGCCTGATGTATGAGGACATTCGTTGTTGGAACGCCAAACTCAAGACTATAACCTCCATTGCCCTTGATGCATTGGACATGCTGGAGAAAGGAAACGAAATGCAACGCTCCGAAGCATGGGTGAAATATTTACGTCTAAAATCTTTATATGGCGGCTTGAGCACAGACTCAGCATATTTAGTCAGCGCTTTAGAAGGATACGGCACCTCTACCAGCGAAAAGTACTATGAAGTAAAACCTGCTGAAAGCCACTTACGCCCATTCGTAGACTTTCTCGTTGAGAAACTCGGCAACAGTGTACCCGGATTATGGCCATCAAAAGATGAAATACAAATAATCTCATGCTTGAACGACCTGCAAGGAGCAGACATAAACGAAGAAACAAATACAATATACCTAAGCGGACTGAAAAACATAAAACTTGAAAAAGACGAGTATATCGGCATCTATTGGGGCAGATTAGAAAATATCAGTATAGACGAACAGCAACTTGCCGAAGGCTTAACGGTAGAATATTCAGAAAACGGGAAACAATGGGCTCAAGCGATACTACCCCTTGCTCAGACAAAAGTCGCTTACGTACGTATAAAAAATACTTCTGAAAAGACCTTGGCTATCGGAACAGAACGATTTACGGTAGACCGCATTATCTCAACTTCTGATGCAAAAGCATCTGTCACTACTAATATGGCCACTTACCAAAACTATAACATCAATAACGTTACGGACGGAAATGACGAAAGTTTCTTCTGGAAAAATGGAGCTCAGGCCATCGGAGATTATATTCTGCTTACTTACCCTACTGCTCTTCCTCAATATGAAATAAGCATAACTTTCTGTGAAGGAGACCAGCCGACAGGTACAGCAGCCATCGAAGTATCGGCAGATAACCAATCGTGGCATGAAGTAGCCACATTCACTGCCGGAAATATAGACTATAACCGTACATTTACCTGCAATGCAAACGGATACAATGCCCGCTATGTACGCTTTTCCATTAAAAGCATTGCAGGACAAAACTGGCTGCAAGTAGCAGAATTCAAATCTGAAACTTCCGAACAACTGACTCAAACATCCGATAATAACGGTTTGCAGATTGCAGCTCTGGCAGATAAAGACCTTTCGACTTGCTATCAAGCGGTAGATGCAGGTTATCTGGAACACCGTTTCATTGAAAACATTTCAATAAACAGCATAGAAATTTACCAAGATACGGAATTTGACACAGCTTACGACCTGCCAGAAATATCCGTATATGATGGTAACGAGTGGATAAAAAAAGGAAATATAAACTCTTTCTGTACTATCATCGACACTCAGGACCTGAAAAACATTATAGCCATAAAAATTAAATGGAATAGGGAAAATATCCCGAATCTGTACGAAATATTACCATTCGGGGAACCTTATATAGAACTGCCTGAAACTCCGGTATCCACTACAAAGGCAAACATAAATGATATGGTAATATACCACATGGACGGTTATCTGCATTTTTCTTCAGATAAAGTCATAAAAGATATCGTACTATATAATATGGATGGGAAAATCCTCGGACAACACCGGGCAAACAGTTGCTATTTCGACATCCCATTCAGGAACAATGCCTCTTTCCCTATGACGATACAAATAAAACTATCTGATGGTAAAATGATTACCCGGAAAATCATGATTACCCGATAAGGGATAAACATTATATACAAAGAAAATGATATAACTGATTTAGAATTGTGCAATATGAAACGAACGAAACTACTGACAGGCTTAGCCTTACTGATTCTTGCAGGGTGTACTCATTCGGCCAGAGAGAACGCTTTCTATACCGATTATGTAAACCCGTTTATCGGGACAGGAGGCCACGGACACACATTTCCTGGTCCGGTATTACCACACGGCATGATACAACCAAGCCCTGACACCCGTATATACCAATGGGACGCCTGCTCCGGTTACCACTACTCAGATAATTCAATCAACGGATTTTCCCACACTCATTTAAGCGGGACAGGAGTCGGTGACTATGGCGACATATTGCTCATGCCGACTACCGGAAAACAAGAATATCAATATTTGGGATATGACAGCCAAAAAACAGCTTATGCCTCGGATTTTTCCCACGAAGAAGAAGAAGCTCGTCCGGGATATTATTCAGTACATTTGAAGCGATATAATGTAAAAGCCGAATTGACGGCTACCAAACGGGCTGCCCTGCACAGATATCGTTTTCCCGAAAATAAAGAATCCGGCTTCATCGTAGACTTGGATTACAGTCTGCAACGACAGGAAAATGCAAACATGGAACTCGAACAAATTAGCGATACTGAAATCGTCGGATGGAAACAGACCAAAGGCTGGGCAGAAAAACAAGACATCGGATTCTATATGAAGTTCTCAAAACCGTTTACCTGCAAAATTATCGACACTCCGATAAATACAGAACGTGAAGGGAAACCTTTTGTCATGAACCGTTCCAAAGCCCTACTGCAATTTGCAACAGAAAATGATGAAGAAGTACTCGTCAAAGTAGGAATCTCCGCAGTAGATATAAATGGAGCTCGTCAAAATGTTGAAAAAGAAATCCCATCTTGGAACTTCGACAGTATAGCTACCGCAGCCCAAAATGAATGGAATAACTATCTGAAAACTATTGAGATCGAGAGCAACGACGAAACATCTAAAAAAATTTTCTATACAGCCCTGTATCACACGGCTATACACCCAAGCCTATTTACCGACATAGACGGCCGCTATCGGGGAATAGATGGCTTGATTCACCGTGCAGAAACGGATGAAAGCATATACACTGTCTATTCATTATGGGACACATTCCGAGCATTACACCCTCTATTCACTATCATCGACTCGGAACTGAATGACAAACTGGTAATGTCCCTGATGCAAAAATATCAAGAAGGAGGCATTCTCCCCATGTGGGAGCTGGCCGGTAACTATACGGCAACAATGATTGGATATCATGCTGTCCCCGTTATTGTAGATGCTTATATGAAAGG
This sequence comes from Coprobacter secundus subsp. similis, assembly GCF_015097275.1. Classification (GTDB taxonomy): domain Bacteria; phylum Bacteroidota; class Bacteroidia; order Bacteroidales; family Coprobacteraceae; genus Coprobacter; species Coprobacter secundus. The sequence continues at coordinate 3,923,920 of NZ_AP023322.1, read as the reverse complement.
ATTCGATAAAATAGATGGGCAAGAACTACTAAAAGCGTGCCTCCGCAGCGCAGAATATGATACAACAGGTATCATTGCTTCGAAACGGATGATTGGAGGACTGATGCCTATATCAAAATACTACAAGAACAAAATCGGTTACATTCCCTACGATAAGGAAAACGAATCCGTAGCCAAAGGATTGGAATATGCCTACAACGACTGGTGTATCGCAACTCTGGCACAAGCTATCGGAGATACTGCAACATATGAGCGATATAAAACTCTGGCAAACGGATATAAACATTATTATGATACATCTACGGGATTTATGCGAGGCAAAGATATAAACGGAAAATGGCATACGCCATTCAATCCTCGTTACTCTGACCATCGCAACGACGACTATTGTGAAGGGACAGCATGGCAATGGACTTGGTTTGCTCCTCATGATATAGAAGGTCTCATAGAACTGATAGGCGGACAGGAAAAATTTACCGAACGGCTCGACTCTCTTTTCACTGCCGACTCCACTATCGATGGACCTTTGGTTTCGGCCGATATATCGGGAATGATAGGGCAATATGCTCACGGTAATGAGCCCAGCCACCATATAGTGCACTTATACAATTATATAGGCCAACCCTGGAAAACACAACAGCTCGTAGACACGATTTTATATACTCAATATTTTGATAATCCCAACGGTCTATCCGGAAATGAGGATTGCGGACAAATGTCTGCATGGTATGTACTCAATGCAATGGGATTCTATCAAGTATGCCCAGGTGCTCCGATTTACTCTATCGGACGACCCATCTTCGACCGAGTCACCATAAATCTGCCGGATAAAAAGAAATTTACAATCATTGCCCATAACAATTCTCGAACGAACAAATATGTACAAAATATCCGCCTCGACGGTGTCTTGCTCGAATCCCCCTTCTTTATGCACAGTGATATTATGAAGGGCGGACAACTCGAAATAGAAATGGGCAATACTCCACCCAAACAATAAATATAAACAATAAACAAACACACAATAATCAGAACAGTTATGAAAAATATCAAGCGTCATCTTGCAATCGCAGTGCTGGGCATAAGCCTGCTATCATGCTCGGTAGAAAAAAACCGGTATGAACTTATACCTTACCCAAACAACATGGAACAACTGCCTGGGCATTTCGTATTCGACGATAACACTAATATATTCGTAGCCCCTGAATGTGGAAACGAAATGACCGACATTGCTTCGGCCTTTGCTACCCATTTCAATGAAATATCTGGAAAATCCATCACTGTCACTCCAACTGAAAGTGGGAAAAAATCGCTTTCCATAAAGCTCGATAAATCTTTAGCTCCGGAAGCTTACCGGCTAAACATAAATAACGATAAAATCGAAATTTTCGTATCAGCACCAAACGCTTTTCGTTTTGCTTTGCAAACGGTAAAACAACTGCTCCCGGCAGCAATTTACGGAAATGAAAAAGTAGCAAATGCCGACTGGTCAATTCCTTGTGCCAATATCGATGATGCTCCTCGCTTTGGCTATCGGGGATTACATCTGGATGTTGCCCGCCATTTCTTCCCTCTCGATGAAGTAAAACGCATCCTCAATGTGATGGCTGTACATAAACTCAATACACTGCACTGGCATCTGACTGATGACCAGGGCTGGCGTATAGAAATAAAAAAATATCCCAAACTTACCGAAATCGGTAGTATCCGTCATAAAACGATGATTCGAAAAGAATGGGACAATTATGACACTACCCCTCACGGAGGATTTTATACACAAGACGAATTGCGCGAAATGGTTAAATATGCAGCTGAGCTGGGTATCACTATCATTCCCGAAATAGACCTCCCGGGGCACATGATGGCTGCACTGGCCGCTTATCCCGAGTTGGGTTGTACCGAAGGCCCGTACGAAGTATCAGGACAATGGGGAATACGTGACGATGTATTATGTGTAGGTAAAGAAAACACATTCAATTTCATTGAAAACGTTCTACTCGAAGTAATAGACATATTCCCTTCTAAATATATTCATATCGGCGGAGACGAATGTCCGAAAATACGGTGGGAAAAATGTCCTGCCTGCCAGGCCCGTATCCGTCAGCTTGGTCTTAAAGACGATGAACATGGTAAGGCTGAACATTATTTACAAAGCTATACGACACATCGAGTAGAAGAATTTTTGAACAAGCACGGACGTAATATTATCGGATGGGATGAAATTCTGGAAGGGGGCCTGGCAACAAACGCTACTGTGATGTCGTGGCGCGGCACTACCGGAGGCATAGAGGCTGTAAAACAAGGGCATCAAGCTATTATGACCCCGACCGGGCCTTTATATTTCGATTATTACCAGACCAGTGATACCCAAAACGAACCCTTAGCTATTGGTGGAAATAATCCGATAGAACTCGTATATAACTTCAACCCCGTACCGGACACTTTGTCTCAAGAACAAAGTAAATTAATACTCGGTACACAAGCCAATCTCTGGACGGAATATATCGCTACTCCTGAGCATCTCGAATATATGATATTGCCCCGTTTGGCAGCATTAAGCGAGGTACAATGGACACAAGTAAAAAACAAAAATTATGATCGGTTCCTCGATAACCTGGGCAAATCTATCGCTATCTATGATGTAATGGGATTAAATTATGCCAAACATGTATTCGAAGTCAAAGGAGAATATCTCGTAAACGGAGAAAAAGATTGCATAGAAGCCACATTGCGCACTCAAGGAAACCATCCCATCTATTATACCCTCGATGGCTCAGAACCTACAGAGAGCAGCATGCGCTATACCTCACCGATAGAAATCGTGCCCGACAAAGATTCATGTATCCTTAAAGCGATAGTTGTCCGTGGCAATATGAAAACCCGAACACTGGTAAGACCGTTCCAATTCAGTAAATCAAGCGGGCATCTTGCTACATTAAAAAATGCCCCCAATGAAAAATACACTTATAACGGGGCAACTATCCTGACTGATGGAATACGAGGAGACTTTAACTACAGTAACGGATGTTGGCTCGGATTTAAAGATACTCCATTAGATGCCACCATTGATATGGGAGAACCCCAGCAAATAAGCAGTGTAAAAGTTGGTACACTCGTACAATACTCTGAATATATATTTCCTCCGACAAAAATAACCGTCTACGCAGCAGAAGGGAACAATGAAATGCAAGAAGTCGGGAAACTCGATATACCAATAACAAAAGTCCAAGACAAAGACGGATTAAGAGAATACAGCTGCGATTTCTCACCCATCCAGGCTTCGAAAATACGAATAGTCATAGAAACAACTTCACAAATCCCCGCATGGCATGGAGCCAAAGGAGAAAAAGCATGGCTCTTTGTTGATGAAATTTCAGTTGATTGATAAATAAATTTTCATACCCAGCCCTTTATCCGGGCTGGGATATATCATAAAATTACGAAACAACAAATAGAAATTATGCCTATGACAAAATCTAATATATACGGGTTCATACTCTCCGCAGCTCTGCTCATAACGAGTATCAGTTGTGCCCGCCAAGAAGGGCTCTCTGTGATTCCGGCCCCGCAATCGGTAGAATATCATAATGGAAACTTCGAAGTAAACCCGTCAACCAATATTTATACTAATATGTCAAAAGAGGGATGTATGGCTTTTGCCAATTACCTCGAAGGCACATCGCTCGCCTCTCACCCCTTTATAGATACACCGGACGAGTCAAATACAATCATATTAAATCTAAGCAATGATTCTACTTTTACCAACGATGAAGCCTACAAATTGGTAATAGATAAAAATAAAATCGTAATAACAGCCCGAGGCGAAGCCGGCCTTTTCTATGGAACACAGACAATACTGCAAATGCTCGATAATGGTAATGGTAAAACTCTAAAGTCCATAACCATAGAAGACACCCCCCGTTTCCCTTATCGAGGAATGCATCTTGATGTTTCCCGTCACTTTTTTGACAAAGAATTTGTAAAGAAACAATTAGATGCCATGGCATATTTCAAAATGAACCGTTTTCATTGGCATCTGACCGATGGGGCAGGCTGGAGAATAGAAATAAAGAAATACCCTCGCCTCACTTCATTTGCCGCATGGCGACCATTCGACAATCTCCAAGAATGGTGGGTAAGTGGACGAACTTTCTGTAATCAGGATGACCCCAGAGCTGTAGGAGGATACTATACCCAAGAAGATATCAGAGAAGTTGTCGCATATGCTGCCGAACGTCATATTACTATCATCCCCGAAATAGAAATGCCCGGACACTCGGAAGAAGTATTGGCAACCTATCCGGAACTTTCCTGCTCAGGAACACCATACGTAGATGCCGACTATTGCATAGGTACGGAAAAGACTTTCGAATTTCTCGAAAATGTATTACTTGAAGTTATGGATATGTTCCCTTCCGAATACATCCATATCGGTGGTGACGAGGCGCCTAAAACCAGTTGGGAGCAATGTCCTCGTTGCCAAAAACGGATAGCCGATGAAGGTTTGTCGGGAGTGGACGAATTGCAAAGTTATATGATACACCGTATCGAAAAATTTCTTAATGACCACGGCCGTAAACTAATCGGTTGGGATGAAATCATAGAAGGAGGGTTATCACCCACAGCCACTGTAATGTCATGGAGAGGAGAAGAAGGCGGTATAAAAGCGGTAAAAGCCGGAAACCATGCCATCATGACTCCCGGGAAATATTGTTATCTCGATGCTTTCCAAGATGCCCCCAAAACTCAGCCAATGGCTATTGGAGGTTACCTTACCTTAGAAAAAGTATATTCTTACGAACCGATACCCGATTCGCTCAGTTCTGAAGAAGCAAAACTTATCTTAGGCGTACAAGGTAATGTATGGACCGAATATATGCCCACATATGAGCATACAGAATATATGATTTATCCCCGTATCCTGGCCCTTGCCGAGGTAGGTTGGTCTCCTGCTGATAAAAAAGATTGGAACAATTTCCATTCCCGGGCTCTGAAAGCTGTAAAAACTTTACAGGCTCATGGTTATAATCCGTTTCCGCTTGACAAGGAAATAGGAGATAAGCCCGAATCGTTCGAGCCTGTAAAACATCTGGCACGAGATAAGAAAATTATATATGCGCACCCATACAGCAAACAATATTCCGCGGCTGGAGAAAAAACTTTGGTCGATGGTATTCGTGGCGGCTGGATGTATAATGATGACCGTTGGCAAGGATTTATAGATTGTGACTTCAACGTAACGATAGATTTAGGAGAAAATACTCCCATAAAAGAAGTTACTGCCGAATTCATGCAACTCAAAGGACCATATGTATGGATGCCCAAGCAAGTCATAATATCAGTCTCCTCTGACGGTAAGAATTACGATACTCTCTCAACGATAGACAATGACATTTCTCCTGATGAAGAAACACTTCAATTCAAAAACTTTGGATGGCAAGGCACAAGTAAAGCTCGTTATGTCCGCTACCAGGCTTTATCTAACGGTACTCCTGGTGGCTGGTTGTTTACAGACGAAATTATCATAAGATAATCAACAATTCCTGTCTATTTACTTAATAATGCCAGACACTCCGTGTCCCCTTCTTCCAAGAAAGGGGCACGGACAATAACAAAAAACAATGGAAGAAAACACAAGCAACAACAGAAAAACAGCCCATCCTATACAATGGGTACCTTCAGCCTACTTTGCCATGGGTATGCCTTTTGTAGTCCTCAACATGGTAGTTGTATTAATGTATAAAGGTTTAGGAGTAGACAATGCCCAAATCACATTATGGACTTCACTTATTATCCTCCCCTGGACACTAAAGCCGCTTTGGAGCCCTCTTTTGGAAATGTACCGTACAAAGAAATTCTTTGTTGTAACCACGCAAATCGTTACCGGAATAACATTTGCTGCCGTAGCCTTTTCGTTACATCTTCCTTCGTTTTTTGCCATATCAATAGCATTATTAGCCATTATCGCTTTTAGTGGAGCCACTCATGATATCGCTTGTGACGGTGTATATATGACAGAACTGTCGGAAACCGACCAAGCCAAATACATCGGATGGCAAGGAGCCTTCTACAATATTGCCAAAGTAGTAGCTTCCGGAGGCTTTGTATATCTCGCCGGCTATCTCATCAACTATTTCGGAGGAGAGCCGGGAGCATCCTCTGACATCGTGAAAATCGCCAATGAAAATGCCTGGGGAATAGTAATGCTGGTATGTAGTGTTACCATGATTATCCTCGGTCTTTATCATATATGGGTACTCCCATCGAGAAAAAGAATCAAAAGTTCTTCCAACGCAAAAGAACAAATGCACGAACTATGGAATGTCATTGTCGAATTCTTTCACAAAAAACATATTACTTACTATATCTTCTTCATCATCCTGTATCGGTTTGCCGAAGGATTTGTAATGAAAATCGTTCCTCTCTTCCTGAAAGCAGCACGTTCCGAAGGAGGACTTGGATTGACAGAACAACAAATAGGACTGTATTATGGAACATTTGGTGCTGTAGCTTTCGTTATAGGTTCGATACTGGCAGGATATTATATTTCAGCTTTCGGACTACGCAAAACATTATTCTCACTCTGCTGTATCTTCAATCTTCCATTTGTCGTATATGTATTTCTGGCCCTTTATCAACCTGAAAATTCGGCACTGATTGCAGGAGCCATCGCATTCGAATATTTCGGGTATGGATTCGGATTCGTAGGTCTCACACTCTTCATGATGCAACAGATAGCTCCGGGCAAACATCAAATGGCTCATTATGCTTTTGCCTCCGGAATAATGAATCTGGGACTGATGATTCCGGGCTCACTCAGCGGTACGGTATGTGACTGGATAGGATATCATGACTTCTTCATTTTTGTAATGATAGCCACTATACCTTCATTCCTAATGACTTATTTCGTACCCTTTTCCCATACAGATACGGCAAAAGGATAAAACGGAACCTTCGACAGTCCCTGATAATAAAAACAATTTATTATAAACAGAAAATCATAAAACAACCCATTTAACAACTTAACTAACGTAATAAATATGAAGACAGAAATGCCATGGGAGCCCCGTCCCGAAGGGTGCAAAGATGTAATTTGGAGATACTCGGCCAATCCTATCATTCCTCGCAATTTACTACCCACTTCAAACAGCATTTTCAATAGTGCCGTTGTACGTTTTGGAGACGGTTTTGCAGGAGTGTTCCGCTGTGACGACACCAATCGTCGTATGCGTTTGCATGTAGGATTCAGCAAAAACGCTATGAATTGGGAAATAAACCCCGAACCTCTGAAATTTGAATGCGATGATAAAGAAATCGGTGAATGGGTATACGGTTACGATCCGCGTGTTTGCTTTATCGAAGACCGCTATTATGTAACTTGGTGTAACGGATATCACGGGCCCACTATCGGTGTCGCCTGGACAAATGATTTCAAGACATTCCATCAACTTGAAAACGCATTCTTGCCATTCAACCGTAACGGAGTCCTTTTCCCTCGCAAATTTAACGGTAATTTCGCAATGCTCAGTCGCCCCAGCGACAACGGACACACTCCGTTCGGTGACATTTTCTACAGCGAATCACCCGACCTTTGTTTCTGGGGACGTCATCGTCATGTAATGTCACCTGCCAAATTCGAAGAGAGTGCATGGCAATGTACTAAAATCGGAGCAGGGCCTATTCCCATCGAGACACCGGAAGGATGGCTTTTGATTTACCACGGTGTATTAGCCTCCTGCAACGGGTTTGTTTACAGCTTTGGTTCTGCCCTACTCGACCTTGACCAGCCATGGAAAGTCAAATTCCGTTCAGGACCATACCTGCTTTCACCCCAAACCATCTACGAATGTACGGGCGACGTTCCTAACGTAACATTCCCATGTGCAGCATTGCACGACGAGGAAACAGGACGCATCGCTATTTACTACGGTTGTGCCGATACCGTTACCGGCCTGGCATTCGGCTACATTCCCGAAATCATAGAATTTACTAAAAAAACATCCATAATCTGAACAGCTTATGCACATTCGTAATCTGATTACCTTTTGGATAACGGCAGCCCTACTACCAGTTATTGTACGGGCTGCCGACCCGGTTTCATACGTAAACCCTTTTATTGGAACTACCAATTTCGGGACAACCAATCCGGGAGCAATATGCCCCAATGGCTTCATGTCTGTCACACCGTTCAACGTCATGGGCTCTCCTGACAATCGTTATGACAAAGATGCCCGCTGGTGGTCTACCCCATACGAATACCATAACAGTTTTTTTACAGGTTTTTCTCACGTAAACCTCAGTGGTGTAGGATGCCCCGAATTAGGCTCCTTGTTACTAATGCCTACTACTGGAGAACTGGAAGTGGACTACCATCTGTATGGAAGCGAATATACTCGTGAAAAAGCTACTCCTGGATACTACGGTAACCATCTTTTAAAATACAATATAGACACAGAAGTTAGTGCAACATTACGTACCTCAATAGCTAGGTTCACATATCCCGGAGGTAAAAGTCATATACTGCTCAATCTGGGAGAAGGCCTCACAAATGAAAGCGGTGCTACCATACGACAAGTAAATGCCACTGAATACGAAGGATGTAAACTGATGGGAGGATTCTGTTATTACAACCGCCAAGGAGTATTTCCCATATACTTCGTTATTCGTACAGACAAAACCCCGCAACAATCAGGTTACTGGAAAAAACAACGCCCGATGACAGGTGTAGAAGCAGAGTGGGACCCCGACAACGGAAAATATAAAATATACTCGAAATATACCAAAGAAATGTCTGGTGACGATATCGGCCTGTATTTTAGCTATGATACCAAACCAGGAGAACAAATACAAGTGCAGATAGGCGTATCGTTCGTAAGCATAGAAAATGCCCGTGAAAATCTTGAATGTGAACAACAAGGATTTGACTTCGATAAGGTATGCCTCTCAGCACGCCAACAATGGAACGATATTCTTTCCCGTATAGAAGTAGAAGGAGGTACCGATGACCAGAAAACCATTTTCTACACAGCACTCTACCACATGTTTATCCATCCCAATATCTTGCAAGACGTAAATGGAGAATACCCGGCCATGGAAAGCAATAAAATCCTTTCTACCTCTCACAATCGGTATACTGTATTCTCCCTTTGGGATACTTTCCGCAACGTACACCCGTTTATGACACTTACATTTCCCGACCGGCAACTCGACATGGTACGTACTTTGATAGACATGTATAAAGAATGGGGATGGTTGCCCCGTTGGGAACTTTACGGAAATGAGACACTCACTATGTCCGGTGACCCGGCGACAGCTATGATTGCTGATACCTGGCTCCGCGGCCTTCGTGACTTCGACACAGATGCTGCCTACAAAGCTATGCTCAAATCAGCAAATACACCCGGAAAAGATAATTTTTTACGTACCGACAATGACGATTATACAGCACTTGGGTACGTACCTTTACGCGAAACTTTCGATAATTCGGTATCTCACGCCCTCGAATATTATATTGCAGACTTCGCGTTGTCTCAGTTTGCCCAAGCACTCGGTTATGACGAAGATGCAAAGAGTTTTGCCAAACGCTCCTTGGGATATAAAAACTATTACTGTAAAGACTTCGGGACTCTGCGCCCCAAATTACCCGACGGCAAATTCTATACTCCATTCGACCCGATGCAAGGACTCAATTTCGAACCATCACCCGGATTTCATGAAGGTAATGCCTGGAACTATACTTTTTACGTACCTCATGACATCAAAGGCCTTATGCGTCTAATGGGGGGAGAAAATGCTTTTGTCAAAAAGCTACAAAAAGTTTTCGATGAGAACTTGTATGACCCGGCCAACGAACCGGACATTACTTATCCCTACCTGTTCTGTTACGTAAATAAAGAAGCTTGGCGTACCGACTACCAAATATCCCGGCTACTTGCTAAATACTTCAGTAACAAACCTGAAGGCATACCCGGCAATGATGATACAGGAACTATGTCAGCATGGGCCGTATTCAGTATGATGGGTTTCTATCCCGATTGCCCGGGATTGCCACGCTATATTCTTACGTCACCGACTTTTGACAAGATTACCATTCATCTCGATAATAAATATTACTCAAATAAGACATTGGTAATCGAAACTGAACGACCTTCGGCAGACGCAATCTATGTAGACAAAATATCAGTAAACGGCAAACATTTGAAAAACCGTTTCATTTCTCATGAGGATTTAGTAAACGCTAAAACTATACGTTTTACATTGAAAAGGCATTGAGGAAACAAAAAAATCGGGGTGTGTAATAAAAACCGAAAAATAACTCGGTGTAAGCGTAAATCGTTGTCTGTGTGTAACCTTTTACGAACGGTAATAAAGATTGTTAGGGGAATACAAGATTACACACCCCTTCCCCTTCCTCTTTATAATATCAACTACTCTGAGTTTTAATTGAAACCACCGGAAGCAAATCGTGCTTTTACCCACTTATCTTTTAGTGAGGTAAATGTTAATCGTACAGGGAATATATACCCTCCTATTTTCTCCGATAACGAAACAGTATTATTCGGCCTCTCCATCCTTTTCAAGAGACCATAATCCCGTGCATCAATAGCGTAATACTCATCACCATTATCATCCGATATATTTATCGTCCAATCAAAAAGATTCCCTATAACAGATATACTTTGCCGAGTAGGGTCGAATTGTGTCACCGGTAATGATATCAAACGATAACTTTTAGTAAGAAGGACATACAATCGATTCTGTTTGTCCGTAAGAAAAGCCAGAATTTTGCGGTTCTTAAACTCGGTCAAAAAAATATGATTGATAACAATTCCTTCCGGAATATCTATTTTCCGAACAAAAGAACGGCCTACCACCTGCTTCATATGAAACAGGTTATTCTCTTTATCTGTCAATAGGTATCCTTCATCATAATCTTTACGTGTAGTCGGATTTCCGGCGATAATACGAGCTGGGAAAATAAAACCTTTCTTTTGTAAAGCCTTTGTAAAAAGTTGGCTTTTTTTCTCATCGACACAATTACTTTTGATATCGATAAACTCAATACAGTCATTATCTATATGAAACACATCTTCTGGCATGACCAAATCTACCCTTCCAGAACTGGATTCCAATAAAGGATAGAGACCGATAACAGGCCTGTTACTTTCATCTGGAGAATGACGAAAAATAAAATTTTCGGTCTGAATAACCTTTGGATTCAGTTCGACACCTTTCATTCTCTCCGGCAAACGACCATCAGCAATCAATTGCCGATAATAAAACATCGGTAAGATACTGTCAAACTCGCTTTCAGAATATACATTTCCTCCCAAATCCTTTCGTACAACACCTTTATCCGAAGGTTGAAGTACTGCATAATCATCGATAACGCTACTATATAAAGTAAAAGGTGTCTTATTAGCCCGAGCTGTCAGAAAATTATACATCCAAGGCAATATCCATAGCAACAATACAACTATCGTAAAATAAAGCAATAATCTACTGTATCGTATCATGATGTCTCTTTTTTTAATTCAATTACTTCAGAAGGTTAATCCTGTTGTCCGGTTTTAAAACGATATACCGACAACATAGATAATAATACAGTAAGCGATGTATAACCGATAAGTACAGGTAAAAAACTATTATAAGCTTCAGGTACTGCCGAAAGAAAAAATACACGCAACACGCAGACTGCAATAACAATATTCAATATCCGACGTTTCCAAGTCGGCTCCAAACAAATCCAAGCTGTCAACAAATAGCCGGTAAATCCTGCAATATACCACGTAAGAGCTGTCATCAAAATATGTTTCACCAATTCTCCCGCCAATATTCCGATAAAATACACCGACATAAAGATAAAATTAAATACAAAACATACTAACAGGACCAATATACCATACAGCAGCATTACAGCAATAATACGATAATGAGGATAAGGAAGATGCAATGTCAGCTTCAAACGGCTCTGTTGTATTTCAGGCACAAATTGTACAATTGCCAGCAGAATACCGATAATCAAGGGAATATACATTTGCAAATCGATAAATATCACATCTCTTTCCAACATTACCTGCCACAAATGTTCCATTCCTTTGAGACCTATTACCCTATTTACTCTCAATAGGCTATAACCTGTAAATCCGATGGAAACAAGTATCGCCAACAAAAAATACCAACGGGTCTTTATCCACTCTTTATAAAGTATCGGTTTCAGCATTTTGATTCTCCTTACTAATTACGGTTAATACTTTCCGGTAAGCCCGATAAACGCATCCTCTAAATTGACATTTTCACATTTCAACTCCGTATAAGGTACCTGCATTTCCCTTAGTTCCTGCTCTACATCTTCCTGTTTCAGAAAAGCATAAGTCTCTATATGATTACGAATAAGTGAAGGATGATAAAACTTATCATCTGCTATTTGCCACGAATATCCTTCAGGGACTGTAAATGTAAAACGCCTTAAATTATCCAGCAATGTACTCACAGGCTGCTGTATAAGTATCTTCCCATAATCCAGAATAATGCAGTCATCAATAAGACGCTCCATATCCTGAATGATATGCGAAGTCAAAAATACAGTTTTATTTTCTGCTTTAGCATACTCATGAAGATATTCGATAAACAATCTCCTGTATCCTGGGTCTAATCCAAGAGAAAAATCATCAAGAACAAGCAATTCCGGATTTTGGGCTAAAATAAGGCCGAGCGCAACTTGAGAACGTTGTCCGCAAGACATCCGAGAAATACGCTGTCCCGGAGCTACCTTCAGTTTTTCCATCAATTCGTAATAAGCATCCTTATTCCACTTCGGATAAAATTGCGAATAGAACTTCTCTATTTGAGAAATATTCATAAATGTATATTGTACATGACCCTCAATCAACAAGCCTATATCCCTACGACGTGCCGGATTCATCGTCTGTACATTTTCACCAAAAACAAGGCATTCTCCCGACCGAGGTCTCAGATAACCGCTTAATATGTTAATTGTGGTCGTCTTTCCTGTCCCGTTCTTACCAAGCAACCCAAGGATACGCCCTTGAGGTACACTAAAGCTAAGATTTTCATATATCAGCCTCTTACCGTAATAGTGAGTCAGGTTTTTACATTCTATGACAGATTCCATATACATGTATATGATGTTTAATTATCTTTTACCAAAAGAAAAGAAAAAATAATGGTATGGCTATACCTATTAACAACTCTATCCCCCCGATTCCCCACAACCCTCTACGACCTTTTATCATCAGAAAACCGGTCAGGACAATAACCAATAGAGAGATAGCAAAAATATCAGAAAAAGTTGTCCACCACTTACCCGGATTATAGTGCAACCGGCTTATGGCACTGAAAAAAGGCCGACGAGTTACCTTTTCATATACAGCGTGGCCGGAAGCTATATCTACTACCAAGTTCGAACCTCCTTTCAAAAAAACCTTCAAAGACCCTTTTTCCGGGAAATAATGCTTAGTATACTGATTTTCCTCCCCTATTTCTTCCAACAACAACAAAACATCTTTTTTCTTTATGTCTTGTTGCTCCGGTAAAGCTTGCCCCACAATATATACACTCTTTTTTATATCAAAGTTTGAGTTGAAACTGTCCTTATGATTCAGCGCAATCCCAGAGATAGCATACACAACAAGTACACCTGAAAAGAGAAACGATATATCCCTATGTATATTCCGACTCCACCGACGCACAGTATTTGCCCAATTGCCCATCTATACAATTTATTCGTTTACAATTTTATAATCCGTTGCATCGATATAATAAAAAGAAAGATAATTCTTTCCTTCCTTTTCATTACGCTGAGCAATACGCTTTCTAAAATTGGCTATTCGTTCTTCCGTAGAATTTGCAGCCTCCTCTTGTCTGGCTTTTTGTTCACTGCTACAACCGGCAGAAGAATTACCATGCTTTTCATCAGCATTGTTTTCCAACTGGGCTTCCCATTGTTGTAAATAAGCCTCGTCGATACGTTGTTCTTTCAATACTCCGGTTACCCGTACTATACTGTTCACACAATCCTGACTAAACTTCCCGACTTCTTCTCCGGCCTCACAACGAATGGTACGGGTGTCATCACTTCCCATTAAAAATATCTTTCCTCCTCCATGTTGACAAATATGAGTACATACAGCCTCTACATCTACGGTTTGTTCAGTCAAAGCCTCTGCATTAGAAAGCAAAGAGTCTACATCCAAGACTGCAACAGTCTGCTCATCTTCGGTAACACCTTTATTCTCATCTTTTTGAGATTTATTTCCACAAGATACGGTACATAATAATGCGACAGATAATAATGCCGTAACGCCAAAAAATTTAAAACCATTCATTTCTTTTATATTTTTAAATTATTATTCCTTTGTCTTCTATTCTCCTTCTTCTGATAAAAAAACAGTGGAAAAGCTTTTAAGTACCCGAATACCCAAAAACTATCCCTGTTTTTCCTTATTATTATGGAAGAAAAAGTGTTATAAAATTGTTTTTTACTTACTTAACTGCATAACTACATTTATTATCTATCCCACTCTTGTATTTGACTACAAACGTATGCACCTTTTAGCAGTATAGAAATACCCAGATATTATGATAATAACCATACGCCTATACCTATGAATAGGTATAAAAGACTGCGTCTATCTCTCCATATAAAAAGGATAGGCCATGCCCTAATGACACAACCTACCTTCTGTTTGAAAAAGAGATTACTTATATTTAAAAATAATTTGCTGTTATCAGTAAACAACAACTTTTTTACCATTTACAATATAAAATCCTCGTGGCATATCGATTGTTATATTTCCACATTCTGCACGGAAGCTCTTCATCAATCGTCCGGCAGCATTATAAATATTGACCAGACACGATTCTGCCGCTTTAACAACAATTTTTCCTTGTGAAGCATATGCCACAAATGTATCAGCATCGGATACTGCTGAATTGACCCCTGTTGGTATCTCAACATTTGGCAATGTGAATCCACACACAAGAACATCCCAACTATTTTCGGTACTACTCAACGGCTCCAAGCCCTTTACTACAAATGGTGTTGTCCTTCCACGACCGAACATTACATATTTATTTCCTTCAACAAGTGCCCCTCCCTGTCCAGTACTGGCACCACCTCCGGTAAATAATTGATAATATGTGCCTTCTGCAAGAGTCTCTTTATGCATCGAAACCAGCCATCCCCCAGACGACAGAGTATAGCCCGAAACATAGATGCTGTCACCTACAAGGTGAGCACTCTCTGTTTCGCTAATACCCAATTTATAATAGTTTTCTTTTGCAGCCTCAAAATTTCCAGTCTGGGCAGAAGCTGTTATTACATATCCATGTAATGTATTTGTAGTTACAGAATTTTTGAGTATTTCTGTGTCTCCATTGTTGATACTACCTGTAAATGAACCTCCTAATATAATCTTTCCTTCGGCCACTTCTACAAACATCGGTTTGATTCTCTGTCTTCCTGCTGCATCTTTCGTTCCATTCAATAATTTGGCATATTCAACAGCAACCGTCTCGTCGGTAGCATTATTATTCGTCTCGCAATTTACCTTTATATAAAACAAATGAGAACGATCGTTGGGAACCTGAACTGCCTTATCTCCAAACGTCGTAGTTTGTTCTTCCGTTAAACTACCGTTCATATATCCCATCAAGTAAACCGCCTCATCATCAACAGCCATATTCACCGGATTCTCAAGGTTGACAAAACTCCCGTCTTTGTGGGTCATTGTCCATTTATAATTACCCTCAACGTCAAGTTTGAGAAGAAACAAGTCTCCTACAGGATTCTGTACATAATCATAATTCCAATTTTCTGGAACATTATCCGGCTCAAACACTTTGTCGGTTCCCTCAATATTTAAAGGACGGGCAAATTTACCAGCAATATAGAAATTTCCGTCCGGCCCCTCTACTGCTCCATCAAAGTCAAACATATTAGAACATGTTTTACTTACATTATTCACCTTTACTGGCTCATAATCCGCCCAAACATTTTTACACCATTCAACCTTGCCATCTTTATCCAATTTAAGGACATAACCTTTATAAATCCAGCCATGTTCGCTATCTACCGGCAAATCTTTTTCTTCAATAGTGTATACATAACTATCATCAGCAGATGTATGTAGATTCAGCATTATTTTTTTTCCATCAGCGTCGGGACCCTTATCTGCCAATCTCATCTTTAAAGCCAAAAGAACACCTCCGTCAGAAGTAGCTACCATGGATGAAGACGAACGATCAAAATATCCATAATCAGAATATACCGTAAGCAATCTTTCTCCTGCACTATTAATCTTATGCATTATGAAACAAGCATTACCATTTACTTGTATAGACGATTTAGAAGGATAACCATTAAATTTTTCTCCATTATAAGCTGTCCATAAATTCGTTTCAGAGCTATAAAAATCTTGAGTAAAAAATATCTCATTCTCATCATTTGTGGATATTTGCCCTACCATATCCATTCCAGGGCCTCCCGATAAGACAGCCCAATTCCCAGATAGCGTGTCCTTGTTTATCTCAGTTTGAGCCGCCACAGCAACAGTAAACAACAAAGAACTAACAGACAGTAAAATTTTCCTCATAATTTATTTCCCCTTTATAAAAATTAGTTTTTATGTATAATATATACTAAGGGCAAAATAAGTGCAAAACGAATTCAAAGGAAATACCTAATAATTGGTAATTATTACATAAAATTAAATAAATATGGTATTTTCTATATACTAAAAAGCAACACCGATTACGGCTGATATTCCATCTGTATATACCTTATCAGTATACCAACCACGTTGCCAATATGCCGTAACATAAAGGGCGCAACGTCTATTAATTGCAATATCACTTCTCAAAGCCAATTGAAGAAAAATATAGTCAGTAGACAAGAATCTATAATTACAATATAACGGCGTCAATGTCTTTTTATCTACAATATCAGATAACTGCAATTGAGAATTTAGCGATGCCGAATAGCGGACCTGACCATCAACTCTCAACAAAGCTCGTCTTATCTGTTTCCATATTCGCACCATGGCAGAAGAGTTGAGCCTGTCATTATCCAGTGTCCTCATTGGGTAAATATAACGAACTGATACTTGATGGAATCCCACATTAGGACAAACTGCCCAACCGAAATTTGCAGACGCACCACTTTCGTAAAATCCGGAAAGAGTATATTCCGCCTGTTTGCTACTATATTGTTGAGCCGAGGCTATCAAGGGATAAATATCATTAGCCGGATCCCCAAAAAGATTTTCCGTACCTTTCCGGTGATTATTTGAGACATTGGTTTTCATACCCCAAAACCGATTATCATTTTTCTGTTTATAGCCCACCTCAGCCTTCCACGTATACTCATCAACTTTGGCCATTGGCAATTCGTTCAAAGAAGATATAATTTTTTCAAAACGGAAATTATCAAATGATACATTTACTGTAAATCCACTTTTAGTTTCAGGAAGCAAATTCAGACTTCCTCCAAATCTATGCCCTTTATAATACGTTTCCTTCTTTTCCCCTCTAAAACGATAATAATCCATGCCCATCCCGGTAAAATGATAAAGAGTCACATTTCCCTGTTCGTTGTAAAACTTTATATCATTTTTCTGTTTATACTTAAAGGCATTTACAGAAAGCCCGACCCGGTAATAACCAACTTCGGTCAAAGCTGCACCAAGAGTAAAATCAAGCTCTCCTGTTACATTACGTGGACGGGGATCGACCTGTCGATATCCAAGAGTAGCACTGTACGAAGCATCTACCCCCCAAATAAAACGACCGCTTTCTGCAGTATATCCTCCCCCAAAATAATATCGTTCAGACTTAAAATCTCCACCCAATGTATCACCCATAACATATGGATAAAGTAAAAGATAATCTGAAGTTTCATTCCATTTCACATTCTTCTGTATGCCATTCCGGTAACTCGCTTTCCCCCACATGCTACTTTTTCTCTTATTGATAAAAGAGTTTACATCTACAAAACCATAGCGAAAACCATCCCCCATTTGCACGACAATAGGCAGACTTTCATTCCTATAATCGCCTCCCACTGAGACCTCATTTAAAGTATAATCATACATTCTGTATTTCATCACAGGATTATTATAGGGCAAAGAAAAAAAACTCGTATATACTGAGGAATTTTCGGTTATTCGTTGCAGCACCGGAGTACCTTCTTTTTTTGTATCTTTTTTTTCAGCCCATACAGAAGACAAAAATGCAGGAACGAATATCACAAGAAATACTATATTTAGCTCTTTCCTCATCATTTTCACTTATTACTTTCAGTTTTCGGCATAACCCCATCCCATGTTACAGTAGATGCTTTGGTCCCCTGGGCATCTTTTGCCGTACCCTGCTGCTCTATAATAGAAGGAACACATTCTGTATTGAAATCATCACTGGAATTATTCGTATCCTGAAGAATACAACGTCCATTTTCAAACCCTGCAACTTTGCGACGTACACTCTTGAAGTAACGCTCCTTATCATGGTCTATCTTTCCGCAATGGGTCCACCCAGCATCAACATTCGGCGGCAAAATGTCCCAAACCCGCGCAGCCTCCACACTACAATTAACCCCGTCTACAATCCATGAATTCGGAATTTTATAAGCCGATTGCTGCATCGGAAACGTTCCGGCCGGCAGATACATTGTATAACTGTATGTATAATAATAATCCCGTAGATAAGTCTCCTTGTCGATAGGAATACGAGCAAGTGCATACGAACAGAAACCTCGATTATGAAGTACCCAAAAACTCAATGTATAACAATACCATTTATCCAAGTTAGGAACCGTAGGACTATCAATATCCATATGGGATGGCTTTGTCGACTCATCATACCATTCAAAATCAGCAGCACTCAAGTCAAATGAATTAGGGTTAGCATTACGGTGGTCTATACCTGTATCGCATAAAATGAGACTTTCGCCCGGCTGTACCGGATGTTCTTTTCCACTCCCTGGTATTACATATATAGCCCATACGGTAAATGTATCTTTCCGAATATCAGGGGTATAATCGAAATACTGTGTAGATTTGAATTTCGACTCACAAAGAGCTAATCCATCGGCATAAAGGACATGGTCCGTATTATTATATATTTTGACATAAGAATCTCCATAATATTGAGAACCTGACGAACGTAACGTTCCGGTAAAAAATATCTCCTCTATGATAAAATCATCTTTATCACTAAACAAAAATGTTTCTATAGACAAATTTAATTTCTCATTGCTATTTATCTCTACAGACTCAAGTTTTCCCGACAATTTTCCCTGCATTGTGACAGTCTCAGACTCCTGAGTATGGTCGTCTCCGGCTTCTCCTTCGTCGGGATTGCTGGTTGCACCTTCTGACGTTGTTTGGTAAGTAACATCTGCCTTATACGAGCAATTATACAATCCTCTGGGTAAATCGAAATTTTCATTTACGGGAACTGTAACATTTTCGCCTGTCGAGACATTTGTAAACACAAGAGTCTCTTCCAGTATTGTCAAAGCCTGAACATTATCTGGATACACAATAGTAACTCCCGTCGTAGCACGTGGCACATCCATCTCGTCCTGGCACGAAACAAAGGCAACAGAGAAAAGAGTGATAAACAATATAAATTTCAATTTCATATTTATTGTATTTTTATTATTTCATAAAGTAAAATTCAATTCCATTCCAAAATACGGGTCTACATTTCGCCGAATAGTAAAACCATTCGATTGGTAATCGGGGGTATAATCCAACAGCTTATTAGCAAAAAAAGCTAAACTCAAATGCTTGCCAATCCTTTTTGTCGCCTTAAAATTGACATACAAAGCCATCGGTATTTTCATCGGCCTAAAATTGTCTTCATTATAATTCAGTATCAAATGCTGTAAAATAGCATCTGATTTGGACTCTTCCGTATACGGATGCAACTCTCCATCAGAAACATCGATATAAGAAACCGGGATTCCGTTTTTTCTTTGTAACTGACGTTGGGTATACCATACACACTGAACTGATGATGTAAAAATCAATCCCCATTCAGGGACCTGTGTATCCAACATAAAATTAGTATTGAACCGGTGATTTATCTGCCCGTCATTCCAATTATATAAACCGATATAATTATCCTGTACAATAACATTATCTACGACATCGCTAACGGCATAATACATTGGCAAACTATTTGTATATACTGACTTAAACCACGCTCCAGTTATATTCACTGCTGTGCGTAATGGTTTTATTCGTTGCGATGTAAACTGAAATTCAACACCTTCCTTTTCCAATCGACTGCCATTTTCCGCACGACGGTAATAATCCAATTTGCTTTTTTCAGAATAAGGAATGTTCTCCAATATCGGTGGTCCTTGCAACTCACTGCTTATTATCGAACTTTCATCGTAATCTTTATAACTATACGGAGCATATACATTAGAATAGCGGAAACCGGATGATGTAATTTCTCTAAAATAACTGACGGACAAGCGATTGCCATTATAACTGATATCTGTCCGAACCTCCCATTTTTTATTCCGGGCCGGTTTCAGATTGTAATTAGTCTGGTCTTGAATATAAGATAAGACGGTAAACCGACTGTTCTCTACCGGTTTTTTATCATCATAATATGCTAATTGAGTAATATCATTATAACGTTTATCTGGATATAAATAATTCAGTGTAGACATCTTTGTTGTCCATCCTATGCCTCCTGCCAAAGCAAAAACCAAATCATGTTTTCCTATTTTTATCCCCGGAAATGTCCACTGAGCATTAAAACGAGGGTCCAAATAAACCTTTCCTTTGAGCAAATAAGCTTCATCTAAACCCAATAAAGAGTTAGTACGGACTCCAGCAAGAAGTTCCAATTTATTTTTCCAAAAATTTTTGGTAATCATATCTTCAAGGAAAAAAGACAGATTTTGTATTGCCGGAATGTCCTTATAAGCCCGAGGACGAGAATCCCAATCCCCCACAGCAGACAGAGGATGCCCTAAATCATATACTTGGCCACGTCCATAATTTTTTGTATAATCCCATTGTCCACCGACTTTAATGTTATTACGCACACCGGCCGGATTCACATTGAATTCACTCTTCAACTTGACGTATGTATTGAACGGCTTCCCTTCACTCAAATAGTCGGCCATATATTCAGAAAACAAAATCTGGGCATCATGTTCTCCGGCATCAGTACTCGTAGGGGCCAAACCATAACGTTGAGGTGATACCAAACGGGTTTGTGTCAATCGGTCTACTTGCATACTAACTGCAGAATTTAGCTCAACCAGCTTCAAAAAACTTAATTTCGGGAATTTCCACTCTAAATTATTCGTAAAAGCCGAACGATTATAGACGGACTTATACTCATCAATACGACCAAAATTAAGTTCCGGGTCCTGTTTACTATTATCAAATGAACCCGTATAATCAAATGCAGAGGCCCATCTCATCACCCATCGTTCTTTTTTCCAATTCCAAGTAAGACGAATTGAAGCATTGATACGCTGATAATTCTCAAGTTTATTGGTCGGATCGACCTTTGAATTAAGATAACCACCATCCAAATTGACAATCAAATCCTGGTTGCCTGGGACAATAAAACCTTTTCCTACAGCAACAAGTTTACTATATCCATCAGCCTTGAAACGGGCGGCCAAAGGAGTTGCCTTTCTTATCTTCTTAATATTGACAACCCCACTGGTCAAATTTCCATACTCCACAGAAGGAATACCCCTGATAATCTCCACACTTTCTATATCATCCGTCGAGATAGCCCGCATATCTACACCTCGATTGGTTATATTTCGCTTATTTTCCGCATTGTTGTTATCTCCTGAAGAATAAGTATTTGACAATGGAGAATATTGCAAATTAGCATCCGTATTAATCGGAGCCCCGTCAACTACAAACAGTGTTCCAAGAGAAGTAATGGCATAATCGGGATTATTGGTTGCATTCCCATTCGCATCGGTTGTCCCTGTTTCCCGTAAATTAATAGTATTAGCTGCACCCATATTCGGATCTTTAGAAATTCCTCCGGGCAAAAGTTCCAACAAATCAGTAAAACTGGTCGGTTGTAAATGAGACATAGCCGAACGATCAATAATAGAAGCAGTAACAGGTCCTCTTGCTTCAGTAGCAGTTACAACCACCTCATGCAACTGATTACTGGAATATATATTGACTGTGAGATAAAGATTCTTTTTAAGTTCAAGATGTTTTTTCTGTTTTTTATAACCAATGTACGAAAAATAGATATCATATTCTCCGGGTTGTATTCCTGTTATTTTGAAATTCCCTTCGTCATCGGCAACAGTTGCGTAATTTTTTATTCCTTTTATCTGTACAGTGGCATAGGGCAATATTTCTTTCGTCTGTGCATCCCTTATACTCCCGCTAAGAATAACTTTATCTAAAGAAGTTTGTGTATACGCGGATAGAGTGGAAATTATATATATGAAAAGAGTAACTATAATTCTTTCTCGTCCCATTTTCTCTCTATATTTTGTGACGTGCGAAACTACACACAACTCCATATAGAAACAATCGCAATTTTTAGGTATTTTTTATGTTAATTTCAATATAATTGTTATATCTACCTCCAAATTACCAATAAGTTAACCAAAATAACTGATATCTGTATACTTGCATTTTTTCAATATGATTATCAAATAACGACTCCGTTCAAACTCTAATGATAATCGTAACAAAAAAGAGTGAAAAGCAAGGTATCACCCTTTACTTCCCACTCTTTTCCACTCTCGCCTTTTATCCTTTACATACACATTACTTTACGCATAATACTCCCTTTTGCAGTACGAACCGAAACCAAATATACTCCACGCTCAGGAACTTCTATCGTAATACCTCCTGTAACCGCCTGCTGAGTAGTATAAACCACCTTACCCGAAATATCAAATACATCCACTTCGATATTTCCTTCGATATAGGAAGATATATTCAAACGACCACCTTCCGTAGTGATAACAATATCTTTATCTTCAAGCACCTGGGCTATATCTGTTACTTCATGATTGGTTACATCAACAAACACATAATCAGGACGAGCATCAGCATTTGTCAAATTGAATCTGACATTATCAAATTTTACGTCATTAGCATGACGCACATAAAATCCATATGCAGGAAATGGGGTACCAAACATATTAGATTCGGGATAAGCATCGACAAGCTCTGGTACATTGGCATTAGCATCATTCACTGTACCGCCACCCGGCAACGTAATCTCGACATCCTTAATCAGCACATTATCGATAATTCCTCCCGGCACTCCGACAATAGCACTGGCCACTTTACTAACACATGTTGCTGTAACATTAGATATAGTAACATTCTTCAACTGGCTCATCTGTGCAGAACCTTCACGTTTTCCTAAACGCAGGAAAATAGCCGTATGTACATCCTTCATTTGTATATTGGAAATATTCACACCATCCAATATACCACCATTTACAGATTCCAATGCTATACCTGATATGACAGATGGTCCCTGAAGAGTTATACCACAGAATGACAATTTACTGTTCTCATAATGTTTACGGAAGTTATCTTCACTGGCTCTTTCTACAACACAATCGGTATAAGTAATATTTCTAAATCCGGTCTTACCGGCTGTTCCCAATTTAATGGCATTACAATTGGTACGAATAGTACAATTCTTCACTGTTACATTCTCCACCATAATTCCCCGGTCACTCTTCATACAAATACCGTCATCATCACAATCTATATCACAATTCTCTATTTCTACATTCTTAGAATCAATATCTATCCCATCATTATTCCAATTAGTGTGGCTATATACCTTCACGCCTTTTATTTTCACTCCGTCACACATTAAGAAATGGGCTGTCCAAAACGCCGAATTCTGCAAAGTAACA